>JAUHWJ010000223.1 GCA_030424705.1 Alphaproteobacteria bacterium
CGGCAGGACCTCCGAGGCGCCGGGAACGAGCAGAACGTCGTCGAAGGTGAGCGCCTCGCGAATCTCCATCGGAGAATCTCCTGTCAGGGTCGGTTGGCGAGGCCTTGTTTCACAGCGGGCGGGGGAAGGGAAGAGAGCGGGGCGCCGCGCCCGCGGCGCGATTGACCGGGGGTCGAATTTCGTTACGCTCCGCCGTCCGGACGACGGGCCGGGCAGGGGCGGGCCGCGCGGCCGGGACGAGAGGGACGAGCGAGATGAGAGTCGGGATCGAGAGGGCGGCGCTCCTGAAGGCGATGAGCCGCGCGCAGGGCGTCGTCGAGCGGCGGAACACCATCCCCATCCTCTCCAACGTCCTGATCGAGGCGGCGGACGGCGCGGTGAGCTTCCGCGCCACCGACCTCGACATCGAGATCCGCGAACAGGCCCCCGCGATGGTGGAGCGGGCCGGCGCCGTCACCGCCCCCGCCCATGTCCTGCACGAGATCGCCCGCAAGCTGCCCGACGGCGCGATGGTGACGATGGACGCGACGGCGGAGGGCCGGCTCGACGTTTCCGCCGGGCGCGCGCGCTTCACGCTGCCGACGCTGCCGCGGGAGGATTTCCCGATCATGGCCTCGGCCGAATACCAGACGAGTTACGAGATCCCGGCGCCGACGCTGCGGCGGCTCTTCGAGAAGGCGAGCTTCGCCATCTCGACGGAGGAGACGCGCTATTATCTCAACGGCGTCTATCTTCATGCGCCGGAGGGCGGCTCCGCCGTGCTCCGCGCCGTGGCGACGGACGGCCACCGCCTCGCGCGGATCGACGCCGCGCTGCCGGCGGGGGCGGAGGGATGCCCCGGCGTGATCGTGCCGCGGAAGACGGTGGGGGAGCTTCGCAAGCTTCTTGAGGATGACGAGGCGGTGATCGCCGTCTCCGTCTCCGAGACGAAGATCCGCTTCACAGCGGCGGAGCTGTCGCTCACCTCGAAGGTGATCGACGGCTCCTTCCCCGACTATACCCGCGTGATCCCGACGCAGAATGACAAGCGGCTTGAAGTCGACGCGGACGAGTTCGCCCGCGCGGTGGACCGCGTCGCCACTGTCTCCGCCGAGCGCTCCCGCGCCGTGAAGCTGGCGCTTGCGGAGGATTCGCTCACGCTCTCCGTCTCCTCGCCCGACGCCGCCTCGGCGAGCGACGAGATCGCGGTCGCCTATGCGCATGAGCCGATGGAGATCGGCTTCAACGCCAAGTACCTGCTGGAGATCGCCGGGCAGGTGGACCGGGAGAACGCCGTCCTCCTCTTCAACGGGCCGGGCGACCCGACGCTGGTGCGCGAGGGCGACGATGAGAGCGCGATCTATGTCGTCATGCCGATGAGGGTCTGAGCGGGGCCTCATGCTCCGCCGGCTGATCCTCTCCCATTTCCGCTCCCACAAGGCGCTGACGCTGGAGGCGGACGGGCGGCCTGTCGCCCTCCACGGGCCGAACGGCGCGGGAAAGACCAACATCCTCGAGGCGATCTCGCTTCTTTCGCCCGGCCGGGGGCTCCGTCGCGCCGCGCCGGAGGACCTGATCGGGCGGCCGGAGGGGATCGGCTGGAAGATCTCCGCGCTGATCGACGGGCAAGAGGGGCCGTTCGAGGCGGAGACCTCGGCCCTGCCGGGCGAGCGGCGCGCCGTGCGGATCGACGGCAAGGCGGCGAGCCAGTCCGCGCTCGGCGCGCTTCTGCCGATGCTATGGCTCGTCCCGGCGATGGACCGGCTCTGGACCGAGGGGCCGGGGGAGCGGCGGCGCTTTCTCGACCGGATGGCGCTCGCCTTCCAACCCGACCACGGGGAGACGGCGGCAGCCTATGAACGCGCGATGCGGGAGCGGACGAAGCTGCTGACCGAGGGGCCGGCGGACCGCGCCTGGCTCGACGCGCTGGAGGCGCGGATGGCGGAGGCGGGCGCCGCGCTCGCCGCCGCGCGGGCGGGGACGCTGGCGCGGCTCCGGGCGGCGATGGAGGGGGCCTCCGGCGCCTTCCCGCGCGCGCTCCTCCGGATCGAGGGGGCCTCGGAGGAGGCGCTCGCCGCCGGGGGCGAAGTGGGTGATGAGAAGGCGCGGCTCGCGGCGCGGTTCGCCGCCGGGCGGCGGGCGGATGCGGCGGCGGGGAGGGCGCTCGAAGGGCCGCACCGGTCAGACCTCCTCGCCGTTCACGAGGAGAAGGGGGTGGAGGCGCGGCTCGCCTCCACGGGCGAGCAGAAGGCGCTGCTCATCGCGCTTGTCCTCGCCCATGCCCGGGCGCTGAAGGCGGAGCGGGGGGCGCCGCCGCTCCTTCTCCTCGACGAGGTCGCCGCGCATCTCGACGAGGCGCGTCGGGCGGCGCTCTATGACGAACTCGCCGCGCTCGGCGCCGAGGCGTGGATGACGGGGACGGGGCCGGAGCTTTTCGCCGCGCTTGGGGATCGGGGGCGACTGATCGGGCTCGGCTGAGAGTGTGTGCACACAGTGTGCAAGGGGGTCAAGTTTCTGATATGATTGCGCTATCAGAAAAACGGCGCCGAAACCTGCGCGTGTGCGGATCGCTCATTCCGCGGGCGGCAGCCCGAGCCGGGGGCGGAGCGAATCCAGCCCCTCCGCCAGCGCCGCGTTGGCGCCCCGCGCGCGCATGTGCTCGCGGAGCGTCGTGTTGAGGCCGCCCGGCCGGTCGAGGCTTTCGAGGATGGCCGCGAGGCGGCGCTTCCCGTCCTTGGGTGTCGCGGCGAGATAGCCGGCGAGAAGCGTGGTGACATAGGCCTCCGCCCCCTCCGGGTCCCCGGTCAGCCCCGCGAGCCATTCGGAGCCCGCGCGCATGTGGTCGACCACGGAAGAACTGAGCGCCGAGGCGGCGAAATGGGCATTGAGGGCCGCCTCCGTCGCGACCGGGATCACGAGGTTCCTGCCCCCGAAGAGCTCGCGGAGCGCGGCGCTTTCCGGGTGGACGGGGACGGGGCAGGCGCCCCGCGCGATGAACGGCATCGGGATGGCGAGGGCGATCTCCGCCGCCGGGGCGCAGAGCCGGCGGAGCGCCGCGAGGTCGAGCCCGACCATCACCGAGACGATCCGGTGGTCAGCGCGGAAGGAGAGCGCGGAAAGCGCCGCCTCCGCATCCCGCTTCATCAGGCAGAGGAAGACGATCTCCGCTCCGTCCAGAACCGCCTGGTTGGGCGCGACCGTCACCTCCGGCAGATCGGCGGCGAGGGCGGCGGCGCGGGCCGCGTTCCGCTCCGAGACGAGGAGGCTGTGGCCCCGCCCGGCGAGGCCGTGCGCCATCGCCTCCGCAATCTCTCCCGTCCCGATGAATCCGACGCTGGCCATGCCGCCCCCCGCTCTTGCATCCGCCGCAGCCTCGCCCGAAACAGGGGCGTCGCTCAAGCGTCGCAGAGGCGCCGTATCGGAGCCTTCGGATCAGGGCCGGAGACAGGAGACCATCATGCGCCCCATCGCCTTCGAAGCCCCGGGCCGGTTCCACCGCGGCTGCCTTCACACCCATTCGACGCGCTCCGACGGGGTGCTGGAGCCGGAGGAGGTCTGCCGCCGCTATCGCGCGGAAGGTTATGACTTCATCGCGCTGACCGATCATTTCATCGGCCTCTACAATTATCCGATCGTGGACACGAAACCCTTCCGGGATAACCGGTTCACCACGATCCTCGGGGCGGAGCTGCATTCCGGCGCGATGGCGAACGGGGAGCTCTGGCATATCCTCGCGGTCGGCCTGCCGGAGGATTTCGCGCCCTCCCACACGCCGCATTTCCTCCCCGTCGACGGGCAGGAGAGCGGGGCCGAGATCGCCCGGCGGGCGCGCGAGGCGGGCGCCTTTGTCGCCATCGCGCATCCGGAATGGTCGGGCCTCACCCATGAGGACGCGCTTTCGCTGGACGCGGCCCATGCGGTCGAGATCTACAACCACGGCTGCGCGGTGGGGGCGGACCGGCCGCACGGCTTCGCGACGCTGGACCGGCTGCTGGAGACGGGCCGGCGGCTCGACCTCGTGGCGACGGACGATGCGCATTTCACCGAGCCGGATCACTTTGGCGGCTGGGTCATGGTTAAGGCGGAGGAGAATGACCCCGAGGCGCTGCTCGCCGCGCTGAAGGCGGGGGCGCATTATTCCTCCACCGGCCCGGAAATCCGCAATGTGGAGCTGGACGGGCGGCGGCTCACCGTCGAATGCTCCGCCGCGCGCTCCATCGTCGTCGTCGGCGCGGGCTCCGCGGGGCAGGCGTTTCACGGATCGTCCGTCACGCGGGCGGAGATCCGGCTCGACCGGGTGAATTCCTCGCCGTGGATCCGCATCTCCGTGATCGACGCGGCGGGGCGGCGGGCCTGGACCAACCCGATCTGGAGGGACTGACGATGCGCATGGAGGTGCGGAAGGCCGACCTGGCGACGCTGCGCTTCGCGAAGACCGCCGCCCCGCTGCCCGCGCCAGGGGAGGTTCTCGTCCGGGTCGAGCGCTTCGCGATCACGGCGAACAACGTCACCTATGGCGTGGTGGGGAAGCGGATCGGCTACTGGAAGTTCTTCCCCGCGGAGGAAGGCTGGGGGGTGATCCCGGTCTGGGGCTTCGGCGTCGTGGAGGCGAGCGCGCATCCCGAGGTGCGGGAAGGCGAGCGGCTCTACGGCTACTGGCCCATGGGGAGCCACCTGACGCTCATCCCCGGCAAGGTCGGCCCGGCGCGGCTCATGGACGGGGCGGCGCACCGGGCGAGGCTGCCGGCGGTCTACAATTCTTATCTCCGGCTCGAGGCGGAGGCGGGATACGACAGGGCGACGGACAGGGCGCGCATGGCGCTCTGGCCGCTCTACGCGACCTCCTTCTGCCTCGCGGACTGGCTGGAGGCGCACGGGAACCATGGCGCTGAGCAGGTCGTGATTCCCTCCGCCTCCTCGAAGACGGCC
>JAUHWJ010000224.1 GCA_030424705.1 Alphaproteobacteria bacterium
CCGAGCGCGCCGAGGCGCTGCAGGGTCGCCGCGCGATGGCTCGCCTGCTCGAAGCTGACGCCGAAGCGCGTCGCCAGATGGTCGAAATCGTATTTCGAGGCGCGCGCCTCCACGAGGAAACGATCATAGGGCATCAGGGCCGCGGCGGCGAAGTAATTGGCGAGTTCCACCCGGCATCGCGCACGGCCCCGCGCATCCTCGATGCCGGATTGCCCGACGAGATCGTCGAGAAGCGCTCCGTGCTCGATCAGCGCAGCAACGTGGAACAGCTGGAAGATCCTGTTCGGCTGGTCCAGCGCTTCCGAGAGCAGCACCTCGCGCCGCGCTTCGTCGTATCGGCGCAGCGTGTTCGGCAGCTCCGCCGCGGGCGCGAGGCGGACATGGACGCCGAGCGCTTCGCCCAGCCGCCGCTTGATCCAGGAATAGGTCTCATCCGCCGCGTTCGCGCCGTCCCCCCGGAACGCCTCCGCCGCGCGTTCGAGCGCGTCGAAATGGTTACGCCGCCGGCGGAAGAAGGCGTGGACCGAAGCTTCGGGCGAGGCGGCGAGCGCCTCCGACGCCGCGTCCGCCCCGGCGAAGGAAAGAAGCCGCGCGCTGACCGAATGATAGGCGGCGTGGAGCTTCAGGAAGCATTCGGCGAGATCGGGGCTGTGCGCCCGCGCGGCGCGAAGCTGCGCGAGGTCCGGTCGGCTCTGGTCGAAGAGCGGGTCCTGCAGGGCGGCGCGAAGGTCGGCGAGGCGCGCGGCGTCGTCATCTTCGGCGATGTCTCGCCAGTCCACGCCATAGCTCTCCATCAGCTTCAGGAGGACGGGGACGGAGACGCTCCGCTCGTTCTTTTCGAGGAGGTTCACATAGGAGGTGCTGATGCCGAGCGCGCGGGCCATGCCCGCCTGTGTCTCCCCCCGCTCGCGCCGCAAGCGGCGCAGATGCGGCCCGATGAAGGTCTTCATGTCTGCGTCTCCCGCATTCACGCGATTACACAAATACACGGTTTTGTCGATTTGTAAAAATTCGCAAACACAACAGGACGCGGTTTAGTTTCGGCGCCGGGGGCTCAAAGACCTATGTGATGGCGATAAACGCATGAAGGGCGGGGTAGGGCCGGATGAACACCCGGACGAAGACTGAGCCGACGCGACCCGAGGACTGGGTCGGGCGCAGCGAGACGCGCGACGGGCGGCTGACGATGGAGATCGCCGGAATGCTCGCCGTGTCCACGGGACATCATTTCGCGCCGCCTCCGGATTTCGCGCCCGGCGCGCCGATGCCGCCGCTCTGGCACTGGGCCGCCTTCCCGGAATTCGCCCCGATGTCCGCCCTCGGGGATGACGGCCATCCGCGCACCGGCGGGTTCCTGCCCCCCGTGCCGCTCCCGCGCCGGATGTGGGCCGGCGGCGCGCTTTCCTTCGAGGGGGCGCTCCATATCGGCGAGAGGCTCGGCCGCCGCTCCGAGATCCTCTCGGTCGAGGAAAAGACGGGCGGTGCGGGGCCGATGGTGTTCGTCTCCGTCCGGCACGAGATTTCCGGCGCGAAGGGCCGCGTCGAGGAGCGGCAGGACATCGTCTATCTGCAGATCCCCGAAGAGTTCCGCCTGCCGAAGCCGATCCCGGCGCCCGAAGCGTCGGACTGGGAGGAAAGCCTTGAGGCGGGGCCGGCGCGGCTCTTCCGCTTCTCGGCCGCCACGTTCAATTCGCATCGCATCCACTATGACCAGCCCTATGCGCGCCAGGTCGAGAAATATCCCGGCCTCGTCGTCCACGGCCCGCTGCAGGCGATCCTGCTCATCGAGGCCGGGGCCCGCCATGCCGGCGCCGCGCCCGTCGCCTTCCGCTTCAGAGGAGTGAGCCCGATGTTTCACGACCATCCCCTTCGCCTCATCGGCAACCGCGAGCCGGATGCGCCCGCGATGACCCTTTGCACCGCCGCCGAAGGGCGGCAGGGGATGCAGGCGCGGCTGGAGTGGGCGCAATGAGCGGCGTTCTCAAGGGCATGCGCATCGTCGAAGGTTCGGCCTTCGTCGCGGTTCCCCTCGCGGGGATGACGCTGGCGCAGATGGGCGCGGACGTGATCCGATTCGACCGGATCGAGGGCGGGCTCGACGCGACACGTTGGCCTGTCACGCGGTCCGGCCGCTCGCTCTTCTGGGCAGGGCTCAACAAGGGCAAGCGCTCCCTCGCGATCGACCTGAAGCATCCCCGCGCGCGGGAGATCGTTGCGGAGGTGATCTGCGCGCCGGGCGAGGATGCTGGCCTCTTCATCACCAACCTGAAGGTGAAGGGCTGGACCGACCATGAGACGCTCCGCGCCCGGCGCCCCGATATCTGCATGGTCACCTTGACGGGGGACCGGCACGGCCGGCCTGCCGTGGACTACACCGTCAACCCCGCGGTCGGCTTTCCGATGGCGACGGGGCCGGAGGGTTCGTCCGAGCCGGTGGCCCATGCGCTCCCCGCCTGGGATTGCATCGCGGGGAACATGGTCGTCTCCGCCCTTCTCGCGGCGGAACGGCGTCGGCTCAAGACCGGGCTCGGCGACGCCGCGGAACTCAGCCTTAAGGATGTAGCCGCAGCGATGCTCGGCCATCTCGGGATCATCGGCGAGGTGGCGGTGAACGGCGTGAGCCGCGCAAAGGCCGGCAATGCGCTCTATGGGGCCTACGGGCAGGATTTCCTCTGCGCGGACGGCGAACGCGTGATGGTCATCGGCCTCACGGAGCGGCAATGGGCCGGCCTCCTGAAGGCGACGGGGATGACGGAGGAGATGGCGGCGCTCGGCGGACGGCTCGGTCTCGACCTCGCGGACGAGGGCGCGCGCTGGAAGGCGCGGAAGGCGATCACCGCCATCCTCGCCCCGTGGTTCGCGGCGCGGCGCGTCGCCGACTTCGCCGCCGCGTTCGACAAGGCGGGGATCACGTGGTCCGTGTTCCGGAGCTTCACCGACGCGCTGGAGAAGGATCCGGACTTCTCGACCGAGAACCCGATGTTCTCGATGGTGGAGCAGCCGGGCGTGGGCCGCTATCTCAGCCCTGCCTCGCCGATGACCTTCGCCGGCTTGGCGCGGGAAGACGCCCGCCCCGCGCCGCTGCTCGGCGAACATACCGAGGAGATCCTCGCGGATGTGGTGCGCCTCCCGGATACCGAGATCGCCTCGCTCTTCGACGCCGGAATCATCGCCCGCCCTTCGCGTGAGGCGAGACTGGCGGGATGAACGAGGCCGCAACAGCGTTCTGAGTTCCCCTTTTTACCATCAAGCAAGGGGAACTCGGGCCGCTGCGGCTATGGCTCAAGCGGACACATCAGTCTCCGACGCGTTGGTAGCGTATTCACCTATCCGAGGCGAGGCGGTCCGGTATGCCCTGGAACGGCGGCCAACCGGATGTTGCGGCGAACTTCCCCTTGGGGCTTGCGACCCATGTTGAGGGATCGGACGTGCTTCATGGCGCGGAAAAAGCTCTGCGGCGCTTCGTTGCCGCACCGGGCGGCGCGCGAGGCGAAGGCTTGGCGCGCCGAGGGCTCGCGACGACCGCAGCGGAACGAAGTTCGTCGCTCGCACGTTACCTCGTCGTCTGAGGGTTTGCCGTGAGCGAACCCGCTTCGCGAGGAGGCAGTTGTGGAGAAGCCTGCGCGGCCCGGAGCCGTTTCCGAACTTCTCGATGAGGCTGCGGATCTCCGACAAGCCGAGCTCGCGCTTCTTCGCGCCGAACTGAGCGCCATGGAGTCTATGGCGGCGAAGGGGCTCGGCCTGCTGATCGTCGCCGCCTCCTTTTCTCTGGCGACGATAGGGCTTCTCGCATGGACGATGGTCGCGGCGCTGGTCGCCGCCGGCTGGGAGCCGGCGCCGGCGGCGCTCGTCGCGGCGGCGGCGACCGCCGCGCTCGCCGTACTGGCCGCGCGGTTCGGGCGTAGCGCAATCCGCGAGGCGGCGTCCGGGCCGCGGCGAACCGTTCGCGCATTGAGCCGCGATCTGGCGCTGGCGCGGGACGCATTCAGATGAGCCTCTTCAACGGGCATGCCCGTCGCCTCGACGCGCTGGAGGAGGAGACGGTGCGCCAGCGCGCGATAGTCGCCGCGGCGGCGGAGAAGGCCCGCGCGTCGCTTGCTCCGGAGGCGATCTTCGCTGAGGCGCGCGCGCGGCTCGGCGGGGCGAGCGCCTTTGCGGAATCCGTTCGTGCGGCCCCCGCCCCGTCCCTGCTCGCGGGGTTCGGGCTCGGCTGGCTGCTTGGCGCGCGCCTCGGGGGCCGACGGCGCGCGCCTGGCGCGACGGGCGTTGATCCCTGCGCCTCCGAGGAGCCGTCAGCCCTCGGCGCAATCGCCTTCATCGCCGGGGCGATGGCCGCCGGCGCATCCCGCCTTTCGCCAGAGGAAGAGCGGTCGGCGATCGAGGCTGCGGACCGGGCCCGCGAGGGCTGGGACTATGGCGTGCGCGCCCGCGGCGAAGCCGGCCGTCGACCGTAGCGCGCGACGGACTTTACGGATCGGGCGACGCAGGCTCGGCCGAGAGCAGGAGCGACAGGGTTTGCAGCGCGTCGATCCGGTCCGCCACCGCCTTCACCAGAACGAGCAGCGGCACCGCGAGCAGGGCGCCGGCGACGCCCCAGGCCCAGGTCCAGAAGATCAGCGAGACTAGAACCGAGATCGCGCTGAGCTCAAGACGCCGGCCGAGGATCGACGGCGTCACGACCTGCCCTTCGAGACTGCCGAGCGCAAGATAGGCGAGCGGCGCCAGCAGGGCGTACCCAATGCTGTCGAACGTCACGATCGAGACCGCCGCGGCTGTCGCCGTGCCGATGGCCGTGCCGATGAACGGGATGAAGTTGAGGAGGAAGGCGCCGATCCCCCAGAGATAGGCGTAGGGCATGCCGACTGCGAAGAAGGCGAGAAAGATCGCGCCGCCGAGCCCCGTATTG
>JAUHWJ010000225.1 GCA_030424705.1 Alphaproteobacteria bacterium
GCTTTCGAGGAGGTGGAGGTCCAGCTTCTCCTTGATGAGCGCGATGAAGGGGAGGAAGACCTGCCGGTTCAGCCCGTCCTTGTAGAGATCGTCGGGCGGGCGGTTCGAGGTGGTGACGATCACCGTCCCGCGCTTGAAGAGCTTTTCGAAGAGGCGCCCGACGATCATCGCGTCGGTGATGTCGGTGATCTGCATCTCGTCGAAGCAGAGGAGGATGGTGTCGGCGGCGATGGCCTTCGCGACCGTCTTGATCGGGTCCTCGTCCCCCTTCTGGCGGGCTTCGTGGATGGCGCGGTGCGCCTCCTGCATGAAGGCGTGGAAATGCACGCGCCGCTTCTTCGCCACCGGCGCGGCCTCGAAGAAGAGGTCCATCAGCATGGACTTGCCGCGCCCCACGCCGCCGTAGATGTAGAGGCCGTTGAGGTCCGCATCCTTCTTTGCGGCCTCGCGCCCCCAGCCGAAGAAGCCGCGGGCGACCCGCTTGCCCTTCCAGGGGTCGTAATCCTTCAGGCGGCCGTGGAGCAGCTGGAGTTTCTCCAGCGCGAGGCGCTGCGCGACATCGTCATTCACCGCGCCCGAGGCGATCAGTTCGCGATAGCGCCCGAGCGGCCCCTCCGGCATCCGCGCCTCCTTTGTCACAGCGTTCCCCGGCGCGGATATGAGCGGAAGGGGCCGCGCCTGTCCAGCGCCGGCGCCCCTCGCAAGGCGGGCGGCTCCGCGCTAACAAGGCGGGCAATGGAGCGGATCACGGGACATCTGGAGGGCGCGCGCGGCCTCGCCGACGAGGCGGAGACGGCGCGCGCGGGCGCAGCGCTGGGGCGCGCCTTGCGGGCGGGGGATGTGGTGTTTCTCTCCGGCGGGCTCGGCGCGGGGAAGACGGCGCTGGCCCGCGCAGCCATCGCCGCGCGGCTCGAAGCGGCGGGGCGCCCGGCGGAGGAAATCCCCTCCCCCACCTTCACGCTCGTTCAGGTCTATGAGGCGGACGCGCCGCTCTGGCACGCCGATCTCTACCGGCTTTCCGGGCCGGAGGAGGCGCGGGAGCTGGGGCTCGACGCGGCGGCGGAGGAGGGGGCGATCCTGCTTGTCGAATGGCCGGACCGGCTCGGCGCGCTCGCCCCGGCGCGGCGGCTGGAGATTTCGCTGGAGAGCCCGGAGGCGGGCGGGCGGCTCCTCCGCTGGCGTGGGGTTGGCGGCCTCTGGGATCATGTGGCGGAGGCGCTGGCGTGAGCGACGCACGGGACGAGGCCAAACGAGCCTTTCTCGCCGAAGCGGGATGGGGCGGGGCCGCGCTCTCCCCCCTCGCGGGGGACGCCTCGAACCGGCGCTACGAGCGGGCGGCGTCGGGGCGGCTTCGCGCGGTGCTGATGGACGCGCCGGCGGAGCGGGGGGAGGACCTCGGGCGCTTCCTGGCGCTCACGGGCGAATTGCGGCGAAGGGGGCTCAGCGCGCCGGAGGTGTTCCATGCGGACGAGGCGGCGGGCTTCGCGCTGATCGAGGACCTCGGCGACGCGCTCTTCGCCCGGGTCGCGGCGGCGGAGCCGGGGCTGGAGGCGGCGATCTACGAGGCGGCGGTCGACCTCCTGCCGCTGCTCGAAGGGCCGCCGGCCTTCGCGAAGGGGGCGGGCGCGCGGGCCGACATTCCGCCCTATGACGAGACCGTGCTGGTGCGCGAGGCGATGCTGGCGCTCGACTGGTGGGCGGCGGGCGCGGGGCGCCCGGCTTCGGACGACGCGAAGGCGGAGTTCGCCGCGCTCGTCTCCGCCGCCTGCGCAGGCCCGGCGCTTTCGCGCCGCGCGCTCGTGCTCCGGGATTACCATGCGGAGAACCTGCTCTGGCTGCCGGAGCGGCGGGGCCATGCCTGCGTCGGCCTGCTCGACTATCAGGATGCGCTGGCGGGGCACCCGGCCTATGACCTCATCTCGCTGACCGAGGATGCGCGGCGGGACGTGCCCGCGCCGCTCCGCGAGGGGCTGCTCGCCCGGCGCATCGCGGCGACGGGGGAGGACCGCGCGGCGTTCGAGGCGGCGGCGGCGGCGCTGGCGGCGCAGCGGAACCTCAAGATCGTCGGCATCTTCGCCCGGCTCCGGCTGCGGGACGGGAAGGGCGCCTATCTCGCGCTCATCCCCCGCGTCTGGGCGCATCTGATGCGGGACCTCGCGCACCCCGCGCTCGCGCCGCTCGCCGCCTTCGTCTCCGCCCATGTGCCGCCGCCGGAGCCGGCGGCGCTGGCGCGGGTGGGGGCGGGCGGGTGAGCGGGCGGGTGAACGGACCGGGGGTCGCCATGCTCCTCGCCGCCGGGCGGGGGACGCGGATGGGGGCGCTGACGGCGGCGCGGCCGAAGCCGCTGGTCGAGGTCGGCGGGCGGGCGCTGATCGACCATGCGCTGGACCGGCTGGAGGCGGCGGGGGTGCGGCGGGTCGTCGTGAACCTCCATTATCTCAGCGGCATGATCCGCGCGCATCTCGCCGGGCGGGCGTCTCCGGAGATCGTCTTTTCGGAGGAGGAGACGCTGCTGGAGACGGGCGGGGGGATGCGGCTGGCGCGCCCGCTGCTCGGGCCCGCCCCGGTCTTCGCGCTGAACGCGGATGCGATCTGGGCGGGGACGGACCCGCTCGCGGCGCTCGCCGGGGCGTGGGACGGGGCGCGGATGGGCGCGCTCCTCCATCTCGCGCGGCGGGAGGATGCGCTCGGCCACAAGGGGGCGGGCGATTTCTTCAGGGACGGCGAGGGGCGGCTGACGCGGCGGGGAGCGGCGGAGGCCGCGCCCTTCGTCTTCACCGGGGCGGAGATCATCGACCCGGGCGCGCTGGACGATACGCCGGAGGGCCCCTTCTCGCTCAACCTCGTCTGGGACAGGCTGATCGCGGAGGGCCGGCTATTCGGCGTCGTGCATCAGGGGCGCTGGGCGGATGTGGGGAGCCCGGAGGGAATCGGGCTGGCGGAAGGGTTGCTCCGGTGAGGCCGATCTTCGAAGAGCCCGGGCCCCGAGTTTTCGGCCTGCCGCCGGGCGCGGATTTCGCCGCGGCGCTGGCGCGGGGGCTCCGCGCGCGGCTGACAGGCGCGCCGCCGGAGGCGCTGGCGCGGATCACCGTCACGCTCGCCACCGGGCGGGCGATCCGCGCGGTGGAGCGGGCCTTCGAGGCGGGGAACGAGGCGTGCTTCCTGCCGCGGCTCTTGCCCGTCGCCGCGCTCGGCGCCGGGATGGCGGAGGCGCCGCCAGCGATCGGCGCGCTGGAGCGGCGGCTGACGCTGACGCGGCTCGTCTCCGCCTTCCTCGCCGCCTCGCCCGAGAGCGGCGCGCCGGTGGCGGCGCCCGGCCTCGCCGCCGCGCTGGCCGATCTTCTGGACGAGATGCAGCGCGAGGAGGTTCCGCCCGCGCGGCTCGACGAGGCGGCGGAGACGGACCCGGCGGAGCATTGGCTGCGGACGCTCCAGTTCCTCGCCATCCTTCGGGAAAAATGGCCCGAGCATCTGGCCTCGCTCGACCTGTCGGACCGGGAGGCGCTGCGGCGGATGGACGTCGCCGCGCTCCTCTCCGAATGGGCCGGGGCGCCGCCCGCCGCGCCGCTGCTCGCCGCCGGCTCGACCGGCTCCACGCGGACGACGCAGGACCTGCTGGCGGCGGTCGCCATGCTGCCGCAGGGCGCGGTGCTGCTCCCCGGTTTCGACTTCACGCTCGACGCGGCGGGCTGGAAGGGGATGAACCCCGACCATCCGCAATATGGCGCGCATCTTCTCCTCAGGCGGCTCGGGATGGAGCCGGGGGACGTGCGCCGCTGGGAGCCGGAGGCGGAGCCGACGGCGCGCGCGCGGCTCCTCTCCCACGCGCTACGCCCCGCCCCGGCGACCGACGGGTGGCGCGCGGCGCTGCCGGAGATCAGGGGCTACGCCGCCGCGGCGACCGAAGGGCTGACGCTGATCGAGGCGGAGAGCCCGGCGCGGGAGGCGGAGGCCATCGCCCTCCTGATGCGGGAGGCGCTGGAGCGGGGGGAGCCGCGCGTCGCGCTCACGACGCCGGATATCGGGCTCGCGCGGCGGGTCGCGGCGCAGCTTTCGCGCTGGGGGATCGCGCCGGACATGGCGGCGGGGCGGCCGCTCGGGCTCACCCCGGCGGGGGTCTTCGCGCGGCTCGTCGCGCATCTCCTCTCCCGCCCCTTCGACCAGGCGGCGCTGCTCGCGCTGCTGAAGCATCCGCTGGCCGGAGCGGGGGAGGAGCGGGGCGCGCTCCGCGCGGCGGTCTCCCGGCTCGAGCTGAAGGGCCTGCGGCGCCGGCAGGTCGCGCTCCGCCTCCGCTCCGTCGCCGCGGTCGCGGCGGAGATGGTGAGGGAGGGCGAGGGGGAGGCGCCGCTCGCGGCGCCGGCGCTCCTCCCCGTCCTCGCCGCGCTGGAGCCGATGCCGGAGGCCGCGCCGCTCTCCGCCCTCGTCGCGCGGCACCGGGCGGCGGCGGAGGCGATCGCGGGGGCGGCCTTGTTCGAGAAGGCGGACGGCGCCGCGCTACTCGCCGCGTTCGAGCGGTTCGGGGCGGCGGCGCCGGCGCTCGGCCCGGAGGCGAGGACGGCGGACTACGCCGACCTCTTCGAGGCCGCGCTGGAGGATGGCGGGGAGGTGCGGGACCCGGCGGCGGGGGCGGACCCGCGGATCGTCATCGAGGGCCAGCGTGAGGCACGGATCGGCGGGGCGGGGCTCGTGATCCTCGGCGGGCTCAACGAGGGGACATGGCCGGCGGCGCCGCCGGTCGATCCCTGGCTCTCCCGCCCGATGCGGGCGCGGATCGGGCTGCCGCCGCCCGAGCGGCGGATCGGCCTTTCGGCGCATGATTTCCTCTCCGCCGCTTCGGCGCCCCGCGCTGTGCTTTCCCGAGCCGGCAAGGCGGAAGGGGCGCCGACGACGCCCTCGCGCTG
>JAUHWJ010000226.1 GCA_030424705.1 Alphaproteobacteria bacterium
GATCCTGCACGCGGACGCCGGTAACGTCCCGCCCGTCCTGCAGGACGCGCCCGGCGCTCGGCCGGTCGAGCCCGGCCATCAGCCGCATCAGGCTCGTCTTGCCCGAAAGCGTCGGCCCGAGGAGGACGTTCATCGTCCCCTTCTCCAGCCGGAGGTCGGTCGGGTGGATATGGACCCGCCCGCCGACCGTCCGCGCCACGCCTGAAAGCTCCAGCGTCATCCCCGCTCCCTCAGTCCGCGTTCGCATGGGCAGGCGCGGCCGCCGCCATGAAGGCGCCGACGGCCTTCTTCTGCTCGGCCGAAAGCCGGAGTCCCAGCTTGGTGCGCCGCCAGAGCGCGTCGTCCGCCGTTCGGGCGTATTCCTTCTCCATCATCCACCGCAGCTCCGCCTCCGTCAGCGTCGCGCCGAAATCGCGGCCGAGATCGGCGGCGGAGCGGGCGCCGGCGAGGATCGCAGCCGCCTCCGTCCCGTAGGCGCGGGCGAGCCGCCGCGCATGGGCGGGCGCGAGGAAGGGATGGTCGCGAAGCAGCCCGTCCACGAGCGCGTCGAACCCGTCATACGGAAAGTCGCCGCCCGGCAGCGCCACGCGCGCCGTCCAGGCCGGCCCGACCTTGGGAAAGAAGGGCGCCAGCTTCGCCATCGCGCTCTCCGCCAGCCGCCGATAGGTGGTGATCTTGCCGCCGAAGATGTTGAGAAGCGGGGGCGCGTCGCCCGCCGCGTCGAGGCTCAGCACATAATCCCGCGTCGCCTGCGTCGCGGAACTCGCGCCGTCGTCATAGAGCGGGCGGACGCCGGAATAGGTCCAGACTACATCCTCCTTCGTCACCGGCTTCTCGAAATAGGTCGAGGCGAAGGCGAGGAGGTAATCCCGTTCGGCGTCGGTGCAGCGCGCCTCCGAAGGCTCGCCTTCATGGTCCCGGTCGGTCGTGCCGAGAAGTGTGAACTCGCCCTCATAGGGGATCGCGAAGATGATCCGCCCGTCCGCGCCCTGGAAGAAATAGCAGCGGTCATGCTCAAAGAGGCGGCGCGTGACGATGTGGCTGCCGCGGACGAGCCGGATCTTTTCGCTGGAATTGATCCTCGTCACGTTGCGGATCACCCCCGCCGCCCAGGGGCCGCCGGCGTTAACGAGCGCGCGGGCGTGATGGACGCGCCGCCCCTCGGCGTTCTCGGTCGTCACCTCCCAGAGATCGCCCCGCCGCTCCGCGGAAACGACGCGCGCGCCGACCATGATCCGCGCGCCGCGCGCCTCCGCGTCCCGCGCGTTGAGGACGACGAGGCGGGAATCCTCCACCCAGCAATCCGAATACTCGAAGGCGCGGCGAAAGGTGGGCTTCAGCGGCTTTCCCGCCTCGTCCTTCGTCAGGTCGAGGCTGCGGGTCGCGGGCAGGATCTTCCGCCCGCCGAGCGTGTCATAGAGGAAGAGGCCGAGCCGGATCAGCCAGGCCGGCCGGCGCCCCTTCATCCAGGGCATGATCCGCGTCAGGAGCCGGGAGGTCGGCGTGTCGCCGTCGAACCGCATCTCGGGGCTGAGCGGCAGGACGAAACGCATCGGCCAGGAGATGTGCGGCATGGCGACCAGCAACGTCTCCCGCTCCTCCAGCGATTCCCGCACCAGCCGGAACTCGAAGAATTCAAGATAGCGCAGCCCGCCATGGAACAGCTTGGTCGAGGCCGAGGATGTGCCCTGCGCCAGGTCGCCCGCCTCGGCGAGGATTACGGAAAGCCCGCGGCCGGCCGCGTCCCGCGCGATCCCGCAGCCGTTCACGCCGCCGCCGATGATGAAGAGATCGGCCGCTTCGGGCCGCTCGTCGTCTGACACGCCTATCCTCCCCCGGGGTCTCGCCCCTTGGGGCGGAGTCGTGCCCCGGCGCGCGGTTTCGGTCAAGGGGATTTTCGTTTTTGCGCGAAATGGCGGCAAAACGAATATCGGCGAGGGGTTGCCGCGCTCGTTTCGCGGAATTAGCGTCGCATCTGCGCCATCGGAGCGGCGCGGCAGGGAGCGACGCCGTTGGCCCTCACGATCAGGCAGACGGAGATTCTGGAGATCGCACGCGCCGAAGGGCGCGTTCTGGTCGAGGAGCTTGCGCAGCGCTTCGACGTCACGCTCCAGACGATCCGCCGCGATCTCGGCGACCTTGCGGACGCCGGCTTCCTCGACCGGGTGCATGGCGGCGCGGTGGCGCGCACCGGCGTCGTCAACATTGGCTACGAGCGGCGGCGGGTGATGAACGAGGAGGCGAAGGCCGCCATCGCCCGCGCCTGCGCCGCCGAGATCCCGGACAATTGCTCGCTGATCCTCAATCTGGGCACGACGACGGAGGCGGTGGCGCGTGAGCTTGTGAACCATCGCAACATCACGGTAGTGACCAACAACATGAACGTCGCCAACATCCTCGTCGCCAATCCGGGCTGCGAGATCATGGTCGCCGGCGGCGCGCTGCGGCGTTCGGACGGTGGGCTCGTCGGGGACCTGACGACGCAGTTCTTCGGTCAGTTCAAGGTCGATTTCGCGGTGATCGGCGTCTCCGCGCTCGACATGGACGGGGATCTTCTGGATTTCGACCTCGCCGAAGTGCGGGTCAGCCGGGCGATCCTCGCGCAGGCGCGCAGCGCCTTCCTGGTGATGGACGCCTCGAAGCTCGGGCGCTCCGCCCCCGCGCGGATCGCCTCGCTCTCCGAACTCGACGCCGTGTTCACCGACGAGCCGCTGCCGCCTCCGCTATGCGAGGCTTGCGAGGGCTGGGGAACGCGGGTCGTCGTGGCAGGCTGAGCGTCGGTCAGCCGGGCCGCCAGCAGGCGACGATTCGACCCTCGCCCCGCGCCGCGAGCGGCGGCGCCTCCGCGCATTCCGGGCCGGCGCGCGGGCAGGCGGCGCGGAACGGGCAGCCCCCAGAGGCCGCCCCGCCAGACTCCGGCTCCCTCGGCGCGATGCGCCGCCGCGCCCGCTCCGCCGCCGGGTCGGGCAGCGGCGCGGCGGAGAGCAGCGCTTCGGTATAGGGATGGAGCGGCGCGGAATAGAGCGCGTCCGCCGGGGCCAGCTCCACGATCCGCCCGCGATACATCACCGCCACGCGATGCGAGATGTGCCGCACCACCGCCAGATCATGCGCGATGAAAAGATAGGCGAGGCCGAGCTCCGCCTGGAGATCGGCGAGAAGGTTCAGAACCCCCGCCTGGATCGACACGTCGAGCGCGCTCACCGGCTCGTCCAGCACCAGCGCCTCCGGCTCCAGCGCAAGCGCCCGCGCGATGCCGACGCGCTGCCGCTGCCCGCCCGAAAGCTCGTGCGGCCAGCGCCGGGCGAAGCCCGCTTCGAGCCCGACCCGCTCGAGGCAGGCTTCCGCCTTCGCCGCCGCCTTCGGCCCGACCTCCCCGAGGAGCCGCAGCGGCTCCGCCACGATCTCCCCCACCCGCATCCGCGGATGGAGCGAGCCGAACGGGTCCTGGAACACCATCTGGAGATGCCGGCGGAGCGGCCGCATTTCCGCCGCGGAGAGGCCGGCGATCTCCCGCCCGCGGAACGTCACGGAACCCGATGTCGGCCGGATCAGGCCGAGGACGCTGCGCCCGAGCGTGGACTTGCCGCAGCCCGATTCCCCGACAAGGCCCAGCGTCTCCCCCGCCGCGAGCTCGAAGGAGACGCCCGCAACCGCGCGAAGACGCTCCGCCGCGCGCCAGGGCAGGAGGCTCTTGCCGAGCGGATACTCCTTCACGAGATCGCGGACGGAGATGAGCGGCGCTCCCGTAACCGCATGGCGCGTCTCCCCGTGCGCTTCCGCCTCCGGCTCCGGCGCGGGCTCGTCCGCCGCCCAGCACGCCGCCGCGCCGGAGCCCGCGGGGCGGAGCGGCGGCTCCTCCGCACATGCCGCATGGGCGAGCGCGCAGCGCGGCGCGAAGGCGCAGCCCGGCTCGCGCGCGCCGAGCCGCGGGGGCGCGCCGGGGATCGCCGTGAGCCTCGTCGCGCCCCCGGCGATCCGGGGAACCGAGCCGAGGAGGCCGCGCGTATAGGGATGCCGCGGATCGGCGAAGAGCGGATCGACCGCCGCCTCCTCCGCCACCTTGCCCGCGTACATGACCGCCACCCGGTCCGCGACGCCCGCGACGACGCCGAGATCGTGCGTCACCAGCACGAGGCCGAGCCCCAGCCGCTCCCGCAGCCGCGCCAGCACCTCCATCACCTGCGCCTGCACCGTGACGTCGAGCGCGGTGGTCGGCTCGTCCGCGATCAGGATGTCCGGGTCGTTCGCGATGGCCATTGCGATCATCGCGCGCTGCCGCATGCCCCCGGAGAACTCGTGTGGATGCTGCGCCGCCCGCCGCTTCGGGTCCGGCACTGAGACGAGCGCGAGCAGGTCGAGCACCCGCTCCCCGATCTCCTTTCGCCCCATGCGCGGCCGGTGGAGCCGGATCGCCTCCGCGATCTGCTCGCCGATGGGCAGGACCGGGTTGAGCGCTGAGAGCGGATCCTGAAAGATCATTGCGATCCGGTCGCCCCGGAGCGCGCGGAGCCGCGCCTGCCGCGCGCCGATCAGCTCCTCCCCTTTCAGCCGCACGGAGCCCGAAACGAGCGCGCCGCGCGGGGCGAGGCCCATCGCGCCGAGCATCGTGAGCGACTTGCCGGAGCCCGACTCGCCCACCACCGCCAGCACCTCCCCCCGCGCGACAGAGAGCGAGACGCCGCGCACCGCCTCCAGCCCGCCGGGAAAGGCGACCCGGAGTCCCGCGAGCTCCAGCGCCGGCCCGCTCATCGGGAGGACCGTTCGTCCATCAGGTCCCGCAAGCCATCCCCGAGGAAGTTGAAGCCGAGGACAAGGGTGAGGATTGCGAATCCGGGGCCGAAGGCGATCCACCAGGAATAGAACTGCGTCGCGCCCTCCGAGA
>JAUHWJ010000227.1 GCA_030424705.1 Alphaproteobacteria bacterium
GCCCCGGTCTCGGTGGACTTCGTGGAGGAGCTGCCGATGACGGCGACGGGGAAGATCATGCGGCGGGAGCTGAGGGCCCGCCTTTCGCCCTGAGCGTCAGCCGCGCGGCGAGGAGGAGCGGGAAGCAGGCGGCGACCATCAGCGCCCCCGCGTCGAAACTCGCCGCCGCCGTTCCCGCCGCCTCCGCCGCCGCGCCGCCGATCGCCGGGGCGGCGAGGGAGAGGGCGTAGAAGATCGTGTAGAAGAGCCCCATCCCCGCCGCCCGCGTTTCGGGCCGGAGCGCGGCGGCGGGCATCGCCATCACCGTTCCCGCCGGAATGCCCGCCGCGAGGCCGATCAGCGCGAAGGCGAGCGCCGGCGGCGCCCCGGCCCGCGCGGCGAGGAGCCCGAGCGCGAAGAGGAGGAGGCCGAGCGCCGTCATCAGGTCCCGCCGCCCCGTCCTGTCCGCGACGAGGCCGCTGAGCGGCGCAGCCACGCAGAGCGCCCAGATCGAGAGGCTCGTCGCCCCGCTCGCCGCGGCGAGGGCGAAGCCCCGCTCTGCCAGGAGGGCAGGGCCGAAGCTGAACACCATGGAGAAGCCGCCATTGTAGAGCCCCCAGATCGAGGCGGCCATGAGCGTGACGGCGAGCGCCCGGCCGCGCGGAAAGGCCGCCGGCGCCGCCGCGCCCGGCGCGCGCGGCGCCGGGCGATGGCGGAGGAGGATGAGCGCGAAGCCGAGCACGACGAAGCCAAGCGAGAGCCCGAGCGCCGCGCCGAGCCCGCCCGCCCCCGCGACCAGCGGCAGGACGGAGAGCGCGGCGGCGATGCCGACCGGCCAGGAATTGACGAAGACGGCCATCGCCGTCGCGATCTCCCGCCCCGCGAACCAGTCCGCCGCCATCTTCGAGAGGACGACGTTGACGATCACCCCGCCCGTCCCCGCGATCAGCCGCGCCGCCAGCGCCAGCTCCCATGTCGGCGCGACGAGGGCGAGCGCGCCGCCCGCCGCCATCAGCCCGAGCGCGAGGAGGACGATCCGCCTGTCCCCGAACCGCCCGGCCAGCGCGCCGCCGGGCGCGGCGAAGACGATGCCGGGCGCGACATAGAGCCCGATCAGCACGCCGATCTCGGCGAGCCCGACGCCGTAGCGCTCCGCGAAGAGGGGGGAGAGGGCGCCGACCGTCTGGAACTGGAAGGCCATCGCGGCGCGGACGGCGAAGAGGAGCGCCAGCGCCCGCCATCTCGCCTCGATCCGCATGGCGGTTTTCCTCCCCTGCCCCGGCTCTCGTCCCACGCCCGCGCGGCGCCCGTCAATCTTGCGCATCGCGCGCGCTCCGCGCAGGCTCCGCCCGAAACGGGAGGACGGGATGGACCGTAAGACGGGCGCGCTCCTCGGGGCGCTGACGGCGGATGCGGCGGCGATGGGGCTGCACTGGCTCTATGACCAGCGGCGGATCGCGGAGATCGCCGGGGCGGAGCCGGAGTTCCGGGCGCCGAACGCGGCGGATTTTCTCGGGCCGGACGGGAAATCGCTCGGCTATTTTGCGCATGGCGGCAAGCGTCCCGGCGAGCCCTCGCATTACGGCGCGCAGATGATGGCGATGGCGGCGAGCCTCGCCCGCGCCGGGGCTTACGACGCGGAGGATTATGCGAGGGCGTTCCGCGAGGCCTTCGGCCCCGGCGGAAGCTGGACCGGCTATATCGACCGGCCGACGCGGGCCGTGCTGATCGCGATGGACGGCGCCGCGGAAGGCGCGCCGCTTTCCGCCTGCGGGGCGGACGACGCGCAACTTCCGGCGCTCTCCAAGCTCCCGCCGCTCCTCGTGCGCCATCACGGCGAGGCGGGGCTGGCGGCGATGGTCGAAAGCGCCGTGCGCGTGACGAACGACAGGGACGACGCAGCAGACTGGGGCGCAGCCTTCGCCGCCATGCTCGCCGCCGCGCTGGAAGGCGCCGCGCCGGCGGACTGCGCGGCGGCGGCGCGCGGCGTCTCCGCCCGGATCGACGCTCAGGCGGAGGCGGCGCTGGCGCGGCGGGAGGAGACGCCGGAGGCCGCCGCGGCGGGGTTCGGTCTCCATTGCCAGCTGGAGGTCGCCTTCCCGGTCATCCTCCACATCCTTGGCGGGTCTGGGGATTTCGCCTCCGCCGCGCGGGCGAACATCCGCGCGGGCGGGGATTCCTGCGGCAGGGCGATCCCGCTCGGCGCGATCCTGGGGGCCTGCTTCGCCGGGGATGAGGCGCGCGGGGTTCCGGCGGACTGGCTTTCGCGGGTCAGCGTTCCGGGGGCGCTGGCGGCGCTTTTCTAGCGATGCCGCGCCGCCTCGGGCCGGGCGAGCAGCGCCGCCGCCTGCCGCGCCGCGAATTTCGCGATGCGCGCGTCGGCGAAGCCCATCAGCGAGAGGCCGGTCGCGGCGTTCGCCACCTCGTCATAGTCGGCGATCAGACCGTCGCGGAGCCGCAGCACGGCGACGCCCTCGAACAGGGCGCGCCGCCCCTCGGCCCCCGGCAGTTTCGAGCAGTAGGAGAAGAGATAGCGGACATAGCCGCGATCGCCGGACGCCACCGGGTCGATCATGTCCCAGCGGAAATCCTCCCCGTCCCGGTAGAAGACCTCCTCCAGCATCCGGGCGATCTCCGCCCTTCCGGCGAAGTCGCCATAGAACACGTCGTGATAGACGCCATCCT
Organism: Alphaproteobacteria bacterium; assembly: GCA_030424705.1. Classification (GTDB taxonomy): domain Bacteria; phylum Pseudomonadota; class Alphaproteobacteria; order Rhodobacterales; family Rhodobacteraceae; genus Pikeienuella. Next base: position 2,665 of record JAUHWJ010000227.1, read on the forward strand.
CGGTGAAGCAGGCGGCGAGCGCCGTTCCGTCCCCCGCCTCGGCGGCGGCGGCGAAGCGGGACATGAGGGGGGCGAGATCGGTCATGACGCGAGGCTCGCCCGGCCCCGCGCCCGCGTCAAGCCGGCTCAGCCGCGGTGGATCAGGCTCTCGAAGAGATGCGGCTCGACGCCCGGCGCGGCGAAGGCCTCGCCCCGGCTCAGGACCGAAACCGCGTCATGGCTGTGGAGCGATTCCTGGTGGCTCGCGGCGACGCGGAAATCGCCGACCCGCGGATCCTGCTCCAGCGCCCCGGCGAGGAGGCGCGCCGCGTCCTCCACGAAGATCGGGTTGGCGCCGTTCAGTTCGGCGAAGGCCTGCTCGTCCTCCCGCTTCACCATCACCTGCGTCTCGGTCGGGATCGCCGCGCGGCACATCTCCACGAGGTCCTCGATCCAGAGCGTCCCCTCCCCCGTCAGCGCGGCGGAAATGCGGGCGACGGAGCGCTGCGAATGCGGCGTCGCGATCTGGCCGCGGGAGATTCGGGCGTGCTCGGAAAGCTCGAGGCTGCAGGGGCAGGTAGAGGCGTAGACGTAATCGAGATGCAGGGCCTTCAGCCGCTCCCCGTTCCGCTCCGCCGTCTCCAGCGCGACGTCGTAATACTGCCAGCCGGAAAGGCCGGAGCGCAGGCTCTCCTTCAGCATCGGATAGCGGAAGCGGAGCGCGAGGCGGGCGTCGAAGCTGCCGAGGTCGCGCTTGTAGCGGTCGATGATCGCGGCCATCGCGTCGATGTCGAAGGGCGCCTCCGCCTCGGCGTAGAAGCTCCGCATGATGCGGCTCATGTTGATGCCCTTCTTCGTCGCCGCGAGGGAGACGGAGCCGGTCACCGACGCCTCAAGCACCTTGTCCCCGCCCTCGCGCGCGCGGATCGCGAGCGGCAGGCGGAAGTTGGAGATGCCGACATGCTGGATTTCCGCCCGCGCGCCCTTGATGAGGCTCGCCGGGCCGTTCTGGAGATCGGGGAGCGTGGCGCGATAGGCCTCGTCCGCGACGAAGCCCTCGGGATAGTCACGCCGGAGCGCGGCGCCGGAGGAAAGGCCCAGCGCCGCCGCCGCCGCCGGGTCCGTCTCGCGCAGCCGGCGCAGGATTTCGAGCGCGGCTTCCCCGTCCTCTATCGTCGGGGCGTCGGGCGCCATCGGCTTCACGATCATGTTCATGTCAGGCCTCCGTCTCGTCGAAACCGGGATATGGGGCCGATTGCCGGCGCGTCCACGGCCTTGACGAATAGTTTCCGGAAGCTTGACGGAACCGCCTCACATGTTCGGGTAGTTCGGCCCGCCGCCGCCCTGCGGCGTGCGCCACTCGATGTTCTGCGATGGGTCCTTGATGTCGCAGGTCTTGCAGTGGACGCAGTTCTGCGCGTTGATCTGGAAGCGCGGGGCCGCGCCCTCCTCCGAAATCACCTCGTAGACGCCCGCCGGGCAGTAGCGCTGCGCCGGTTCGGCGTATTTCGGGAGGTTGACGCCGATGGGGACGGAGGCGTCCTTCAGGTGGAGATGCGCCGGCTGGTTCTCCTCATGGTTCGTGAAGGAGAAGGCGACGTTGGTCAGCCGGTCGAAGGAGAGTTTCCCGTCCGGGCGCGGGTATTCGATGGGCTGGTGGGCCGAGGCCTTCTCTGTCGCCTCCGCGTCGGACTTGCCGTGGCCGAGCGTCCCGAAGAGGTTGAAGCCGGTGAGGTTCGCCGTCCACATGTCGACGCCGCCGCCCACGAGCGAGGCGATGAGGCCGTATTTGGACCAGAGCGGCTTCACGTTCCGCACGCGCTTCAGGTCCTTCGCGATGGGGCCGGAGCGGACATCGTCCTCATATTCCGCCAGCACGTCGCCGCCGCGGCCCTCCGCGATGGCGGCGAAGGCCGCCTCCGCCGCCGCCTTGCCGGAGAGCATGGCGTTGTGGTTGCCCTTGATGCGGGGGACGTTGACCATGCCCGCGGCGCAGCCGAGGAGCGCGCCGCCGGGGAAGGCGAGCTTCGGGAGGGATTGCCAGCCGCCCTCGGTGATCGCGCGGGCGCCGTAGGCGACGCGCTTTCCGCCCTCCAGCACCTCCGCGATCAACGGGTGATGCTTGAAGCGCTGGAACTCCATGTAGGGGAAGAGGTGCGGATTCTTGTAATTCAGGTGGACGACGAAGCCGACATAAACCTGGTTGTTCTCGAGGTGATACATGAAGGAGCCGCCGCCGGC
>JAUHWJ010000228.1 GCA_030424705.1 Alphaproteobacteria bacterium
CCGGAAATCGAGATAGCCGAGCGCGCAGCCGACCGCGACAGTTCCCATGTCGAGCGGTCCGGCCAGATGCGCGAGCCAGCGCGTCTCCAGCGCGTCGAGCCCGCGCGCGATCTTCGCCCGCTGGCCCGCCACCCACTCCGCCGAGCGCAGCCCCTCCTCCCGCATCCGGACCTCATAGACGCAGAGCAGCGCCGCATCGAGCATTCCGTCCGCATGCGCCTCGAGCGTCAGCGTCGTCCAGATCGCATCGCCCGAAGGGTAGAGGCCGGTTCCATACCGGGCGTCGAGATAGCGGGTGATGACGCGGCTGTCATAGAGAGCGGGGCCGTCCTCACGCACGAGGCAGGGGATCTTGCCGATCGGGTTGGCGGCTACGACGGCCGGATTCGGCGCGCTCGGCGTCGTGGCGCCGTCGATCAGGGCGACATCGCCCGTCTTGCCTGCGATTTCGAGCACCGCCATGACCTTACGGGCATAGGGCGAAGGGCCGGCGTGAAAGAGCTGCATTGGCGATTTCCTCGGAGTTCATGATCATGCGCACGGCGAAGCGCCGGCGTGAGACGGCACCATGATCCGCCTCCGGGCCCGGGGCAAGTCGGCGCCCTTGTCCGCCGCCCTCCGGAGCCCGGAAGGCCCGATCGGCGCCTCAGAACCGGTATTCGACCCCGGCCGTGACCGTGAAGCTGTCGAGTTCGAACGTCCGGATGTTCGACTCGCGGAGATAGTATTCGGCGCGCGCCACGGCCGCGAAGCCCTGCTTCAGATAGGCCGTGTGGCCGATCGAGAAGCGGAGGTCCACGTCTTCCCGATCCTTCGCCGGGTCGAAAATCCCCGGCGCGTCGAACTGCCGCCAGACGGCCCGCGCGCCGAGATCGAACGCCCAGGGCCGCGCCGCAACGTCCATCCCGCTCTCATAGCTGATGGTGGCGACGCCGCCGAGCCCGAGCGAAAGGTTCTTCTCCGAATCCGTGCGCGCGCCTTCGAACTCGAGAAGACCGAAGCCGACGAGGCTGAGCTGCTCGTCATGCACATGCGAGAGGCCGGCGCGGGCGCGGATGTTCGCCCCGTCCTTGTCGATGCCGACCGTGCGCTCATGGTTGTCGCGCCAGCCGATCCTGAGGTCCGAGAAGGCGATGGTCGCCGCGCCCACAGGAGCCGTCATCTCCAGGCCGAAGCCGAAGGTCGTGTGAAGCGCGTCGTCTCCATAGCGGACATGGTCGAACTCGATATAGGGGCGGCCCTTGATCCCGTTCCGCTCGTCGTCGAAGGCGAGGCTCGGGCCGGTGCGGAGAACGAGCACGGCGGTGTTGCCGCTGTCCACCTCCCCGAAGCGCACGCCATAGATCGCGGCGTCCGACCGCCATTCCTCGCCGAGCGGGCCGCCGAGATCCTGCACCCAGGTGACCTGCCCCGTCACGGCGACGCCGCCATCCGTCTGCGCCGTGGCGTTTGGATCGGTCAGCTGCGCCGGCACGCCGAGGAACTCGATGGTGCGCGAGCCGGGGCCATTGTTCGCATTCGTGGTGAAGAGCGCATTCACGGCGAGCTTGCCGGTGAAGTAATCGGTGCGCATCCGCCGCTCGATCTCTTCGAGATAGAGCGCGACGCGCGCCTTCAGGTCGGCCGGCGCGGCGGGGTCGGCGGCGACCTCGGAGAAATACTGCCGTGCGACGGGATAGGAGCCGATCCGGAAATAGGAGGCGCCGAGCTCCGTCCGCACCTGCGGCAGGGCTGGATCGTAGATGAGGATCCGCTCCAGCGTGGTGATCGCGGCCTCGTAGTCCTGCAAGCGGATCGAGACGAGGGCGTAGCGGAACATGAGGTCGAGATCGGCCGGCGCCGCGAACATCTCGGAAAAGAGCTGCGCCTGTTCGGCCCGGAGCGCCGCCGCATCGGCTTCTTCCTGTGCGGCGACCGGCGCCGAGAGCGCGCCAAGCACCAGAACGGCGGAAATCATGATCTTCTTCACGGCGTATCCCCCTCGGATGACCGTCAGTTGTTCGCCGAAATCAGCGCGAGCGAATCCCGCAGGTTGTCGATGGCGAGGTCAAAATCCTCGATCGCGATTCGGATGCCGCCGATATCGACGATCTGGCCGGAAGCCGACCTTATGCCCGTGAAGATCGGCGTTCCCTGGTAGTTGATCGCGAAGGAGCCGTTGAGCCGGTCCGAGGCCGAGATCGTGAAGTCGGCGTTGTCGACGGAGCCGAACAGGGCGGTCGTCCGGATCGGATCCTCCACGATCCTGTCCCCGTCCTGCACGACGATGAAGAGGTCGCCGACGAAATCCTGCCCCTCGATGCCCGAACTCTGGAGATCCGGCACGAGCTCGGCAGGGTAGGACACGCTCGCGAGCCCCTGCCCCCCGGCGATCGAATAGCTGAGCGAGAACGGGAAGTTACCCGTCACGTTCTGCGTGCCGCCGGCGTTGATGTCCGCGGCGTAGAGACCGCTGAAGACGATGACGTCCATCTCCTGGCCCGGCCGCTCCGCCAGCTCCTCCGCGAGGTTGGCGGTCGCGAAATCGTCGGAAGGGGACTCGAGCGCCGGGTCCGGCCCCTCGTCGAACGCCGCGGCGAACCGCTCGCCGGTGGTGGAGATCGCCGGGGCGGTGACCGCGCCCTCCGCCCCCGACACCACCGCCGCGACGGCCGCCACGGCCCCGCCGGCGCCCGAGGCGTCGCCGCCGCCATCGCCCTGCCCGGCGCCGGAGGACAGCGCCGCAGCGAGCGCCTCCGGCGTCGCGACGCCGAGATATTCGAGCGCGCCGTCGAGCGCGATGCGCGCATAGCCCCCTTCTCGCGTGATCGTGAGGGAGCCGCGCGGGCTCATGATCGTAGAGGAGATGCCGGCGAAGTGGAAATGCAGCGCCGTCCCGTCCGGCGCCACCACCGTCTGCCCGATGCCGCCGCGGATGCCGATGGTCGCGGTCGGCGTCCTGATCGTCGCCTCGCCCGTCTTGGTGATCCTGCCGCCCACAAGCCGGAGCGCGCCGCGCGCGACGCTCACCCCGATCGCGCCGGTCTGCGCATCGGGGTCATAGACGTATTCGTCGAGGACGATGTCCGAGTTCGGGGAAATCGTCAGCGAGGTCTGGTCGAGGAAGAGGATCTGCCCCCCGCCCTGCTCCGTAGTCGCGATCCTCTCGTTCTGAACCAGACGCTCCTGAATGAAGACCGGTCGCGGCGGCTCCGCGGGCCGCGCGCCCGTCATGTCCCGGTTCACGGCGGCGAGCACGCCGATTTCCGCCGAAGCGGGCATTGCAAGGGCTGCGCCGAGGCCGAGGATCATCAGTGAACGGAGCGCATTCATCACGTTTTCTCCGGATCGAACACGGTTATGCGACAGGCTTAGTGCGGCGGATTCGACCCGTCGAGAGGGAGAAGCCGGGTTTTCGCGGCGAAGACGTCCTTAACTTGGCCTTCAGCCATTGAATTTTCATACATGCCGGCGCAAGAGGCGCGCGAACCTGGCCCCAGCGCCGGCCGCCGCGAAGATCAGATCAGGACCGTCTTCATGTCCACGAACACCGCACCGATCCCCGAACTCTACGTCTCCGGCGAAAGCGCCGCGAAACTGAAGGCGGAGGCGGGGGCGCTTCTCTCCTGGGATCTCACGCCGCGCCAGATCTGCGACCTCGAGCTTCTGATGAACGGCGGCTTCCATCCGCTGAAGGGCTTTCTGGGCGAAGCCGACTACAACTCCGTCGTCGAGACGATGCGCCTCGCCGACGCGACGCTCTGGCCGATCCCGATCACGCTCGACGTGTCCGAGGCCTTCGCGGAGAAGGTGGGGCCGGATACGGACATCGCGCTCCGCGACCAGGAGGGCGTGATCCTCGCCATCATGTCGATCACCGACAAATGGGTCCCCAACAAGGCCCGCGAGGCGGAGAAGGTCTACGGGGCGGACGATCTCGCCCATCCCGCGGTCAACTACCTCCATCACACGGCGGGGAAGGTCTATCTCGGCGGGCCGATCACCGGCATCCAGCCGCCGGTCCACTACGACTTCAAGGCGCGGCGGGACACGCCGAACGAGCTGCGCGCCTTCTTCCGCAAGCTTGGCTGGCGCCGCGTCGTCGCCTTCCAGACGCGGAACCCCCTCCACCGCGCGCATCAGGAGCTGACCTTCCGCGCCGCGAAGGAGGCGCAGGCCAACCTCCTGATCCATCCCGTCGTCGGCATGACGAAGCCGGGCGATATCGACCATTTCACCCGCGTCCGCTGCTATGAGGCGGTGCTTGGCCAGTATCCCGCCTCCACGACGCATATGTCCCTTCTCAACCTCGCCATGCGCATGGCTGGCCCGCGCGAGGCGCTTTGGCACGCCCTGATCCGGAAGAACCACGGCTGCACGCATTTCATCGTCGGGCGGGATCATGCCGGGCCGGGCAAGAACAGCCAGGGCAAGGACTTCTACGGCCCCTATGACGCGCAGGAGCTGGTGACGCAGTACGCCGGCGAGATCGGCATCGAGATGGTGCCGTTCAAGCAGATGTCCTACGTGCAGGAGCGCGCCGAATACATGCCGGCGGACGAGGTGCCGGCGGGCTCCACCGTGCTCGACATTTCCGGCACGGAGCTCCGCCGCCGCCTGCAGGAGGGGATCGAGATCCCCGACTGGTTCTCCTTCCCCGACGTGGTGGCGGAGCTCCGCCGTACGAAGCCGCCGCGGGCGAAGCAGGGCTTCACGGTGTTCTTCACCGGCCTGTCCGGCTCCGGCAAGTCGACCATCGCCAACGCGCTGATGGTGAAGCTGATGGAGCTCGGCGGCCGCCCGGTGACGCTCTTGGACGGCGACGTGGTGCGCAAGCACCTCTCCTCCGAACTCGGCTTCTCCAAGGAACACCGGGACATCAACATCCGCCGTATCGGCTATGTC
>JAUHWJ010000229.1 GCA_030424705.1 Alphaproteobacteria bacterium
GGTGGAGGGGATGCCCTGGCTCGGCACGTTCCATTCTCTCTCCGTCAAGCTCCTCCGCCGCCATGCGGAGCTTGTCGGGCTCAAGCCGAACTTCACGATCCTCGATACGGACGACCAGCTCCGCCTGATGAAGCAGCTCATCCAGGCGGAGGGGATCGACGACAAGCGCTTCCCCGCCCGCCAACTCGCCGCCGTGATCGACCGTTGGAAGAACCGCGCCGTGACGCCGGATCGCGTGCCGGCGGCGGATGCGCGCGCCTTCGCCGGGCACGGGCCCGCGCTCTACGCGCTCTACCAGGAACGGCTGAAAGTCTTGAACGCCTGCGATTTCGGGGACCTGCTGCTGCATGTCGTCCGCATCTTCCAGGAGCACGAGGACGTGCTGGAGCGCTACCAGCGCTGGTTCCGCTATATCCTGGTGGACGAGTATCAGGACACCAACGTCGCGCAATATCTCTGGCTCCGGCTGCTGGCGCAGGGCCACCGCAATCTCTGCTGCGTGGGGGACGACGACCAGTCGATCTATGGCTGGCGGGGCGCCGAGGTCGGCAACATCCTGAAATTCGAGAAGGATTTTCCGGGCGCGAAGGTGATCCGGCTGGAGCAGAATTACCGCTCCACCCCGCATATCCTCGCCGCCGCCTCCGCCGTGATCGCCGGGAACGAGGAGCGGCTCGGCAAGACGCTCTGGACCGAGGAGGAGGGCGGCGAGAAGGTGCGCCTCACCGGCCTCTGGGACGGGGAGGAGGAGGCGCGCTGGATCGGGGAGGAGATCGAGCGGCTGGAGAAGGGCTCCCGCGGGGCGGAGCCGGTCTCCCCCGACGAGATGGCGGTGCTCGTACGCGCCTCCTTCCAGATGCGCGCCTTCGAGGACCGGTTCCTCTCCATCGGCCTGCCCTATCGCGTGATCGGCGGCCCGCGCTTCTATGAGCGCATGGAGATCAGGGACGCGATGGCCTATTTCCGCGTCGTTGCGTCGCCGGATGACGGGCTCGCCTTCGAGCGGATCGTGAACACGCCGAAGCGCGGCCTCGGCGACAAGGCGCAGGCGGCGATCAACACGGTCGCGCGGGAGAACGGCGTGAGCCTCCTCGAGGCGGCGCGCATCCTCACGGTCGAGGGCGGATTGCCGCGCGGGGCGGAGGCGGCGCTCCGCTCCCTCGTCGCGATGTTCGACACCTGGATCGCGCGCGCGCGGGCGCCCGGCTTCGACCATGTCGAGGGCGCGATGCAGATGCTGGAGGATTTCGGCTATCTCGACCATTGGCGGAACGACAAGTCCGCCGAGGCGCCGGGGCGGCTCGAAAACGTCAAGGAGCTGGTGAAGGCGCTGGAGGAGTTCGAGAATCTCCAGGGCTTCCTGGAACATGTCTCGCTCGTCATGGAGAATGAGCAGGAGGATGCGGCGCCCAAGGTCTCGATCATGACCTATCACGCCTCGAAGGGCCTGGAGTTCGACTGCGTGTTCCTCCCCGGCTGGGAAGACGGGCTCTTCCCCTCGCAGCGGTCGATGGACGAGAGCGGGAAGGCCGGGCTCGAGGAGGAGCGGCGGCTCGCCTATGTCGGCATGACGCGGGCGCGGCGGCACCTGACGATCAGCTTCGCCGCCAACCGGCGCGTCTATAACCAGTGGCAAAGCGCCCTCCCCTCCCGCTTCGTGGATGAATTGCCGAAGGCGCATGTCGAGGTGCTGACGCCGCCGGGCCTCTATGGCGGGACCTATGGCGCCGCGGGCATGGCGCGGGGTTCGGTGCTGGAGCAGCGGGCGGCGGAGGCCTCCGCCTACAACTCGCCGGGCTGGGCGCGGATGCAGGCCAATGCGGGGCGGCGCAATCTCCGCGCGCCCGCGGAGGCGAAGGGCCTCGTGATCGACGCCGACGCCGCCTCGGCCTATGGCCTCGGCGACCGGGTCTTCCACCAGAAGTTCGGCTACGGCGCGGTGACGGAGATCGAGGGCGACAAGCTGACCGTCGCCTTCGAGAAGGCGGGGGAGAAGAAGGTCGTCGCCCGCTTCGTGACCGCGGCGGAGGACATCCCCTTCTGATTCAGGCGCGCGCGGGCTTCGGCGGCGTGGTGTTCGGCGGGCGGGAGCGGGCCGGGATTCGTCATGGCGCCTTCATCCAATGCCGCGACGCAACATATCCAGGGGAAGCTGACGTAAGCGTAATCCCCTTCGCGCATATCTTGCCATGCGGTTAACGCATGGTTTCCGGAAACGAAAAGGGCGGGCCTTTCGGCCCGCCCCGTCCCGTCCGATCCCTGCGCTCAGCGCGCGCGGCGCGCCACGGCGCGGATTTCCCCGCGGGTGACGCCGATATCGTCCAGCTCGGCGTCGGTGAGCGCGGAGAGCGCCGCGACCGTCGCGCGATAGGACCGCCAGGCGCGCCAGCGCGCGACGAGGGTCGGAACGAACCCGCCCAGCGCGCTGTCGCCGCGGGCGGCGTGGGTTTCACTCATGTAAGCCATGATCGGCTCCTGCTTCCGTTTTGTTGCTACGCTGCTGCAGATGGTGCACCGCAACAACAGAGGCAAGGGGGAAGTCGAGCAAATCGGGCATGCACGGTGCGCATGGCTCTGCGCGTTTCGTCACAATTGCAGCCCGGGCGCGGCGCAGCGCGAATTTCCGCGCAGGGGGGCTGGCGGCGCGCGTTTCCGCCGCTATCGTCTCCGGCGACCATTCGGAGGAGGAGAGCCCCATGAGCAAGTTCGGCGTGAGCCAGCCGGTCCGGCGCAAGGAAGACGCGCGGTTCCTCACCGGCGCGGGCCGTTATCTGGCCGATATCAAGGCGGAGGGCGCGGCCGTCGGCCTCTTCCTCCGCAGCCCGGTCGCCCATGCGGAAATCGCCTCGATCGACGTCTCGGCCGCGAAGGCCGCGCCGGGCGTGATCGGCGTCTGGACCGGGGCGGACCTCGACAAGGCGATCAAGAACGAACTCGCCTTCGGCGTCGTGCAGAACAAGGACGGCTCGAACGGCACGGCGGGGCGCCGCCCCTGCCTCGCCTCCGGCCGCGTCCGCCATGTGGGCGAGGCGGTGGCCTTCGTCGCGGCGGAGACGCTGGCCGAGGCGCGGGACGCGCTGGAGCTGATCGAGGTGGAATATGACGACCTGCCCGTGGTGGCGGACACCGACCGCGCCCTCCTCCCCGGCGCGGCGGAAATCCACCCCGAGGCGCCCGGCAACATCGCCTTTGACTGGGCGAAGGGCGACGACGCGGCGGTGCAGAAGGCCTTCGCCTCCGCCGCGCACAAGGTGAAGCTGACCATCGTGGACAACAAGGTCGTCGCCCATTCGATGGAGACGCGCGGCTGCATGGCCTCCTGGGACGGGACGGACCTTCGCGTCGCCTATGGCGGGCAGGGGCCCTGGGGCGTGCGGGCGGAGCTTTCCGGCATCCTCGGCCTCGATCCGAAGAACGTGCATGTGAGCCACCCGGATGTCGGCGGCGGCTTCGGCACCAAGAGCTTCATCCACCCGGAATATCCCGCCGTCGCCTTCGCCGCGAAGGAGACGGGGCGCACGATCCGCTGGGTCGCGGAGCGCTCCGAGGGCGCGCTTTCCGACGTGATGGGGCGGGACCATTACACGACCTGCGAGGCCAGCTTCGACAAGGACCTGAAGCTGACCGCCCTGCGCTTCGACTGCGTGGCGGGGATGGGCGCCTATTGCTCCACCTATGCGCAGTACATCCCTTCCGAGCTGGCTCTGAAGGTGCTGACGGGCGCCTATGACATCCAGACGGTCTATTTCGCCTGCAAGGGCGTCTTCTCCAACACCACGCCGATCGACGCCTATCGCGGCGCCGGGCGGCCCGAGCAGATCTATGCGCTGGAGCGGCTCATGGACCATGCGGCGCGGGAGATCGGGGTGGACGCGGCGGAGCTGCGGCGGCGCAACTTCATCCGGCAGTTCCCCTATGTCACCGCCTCCGGCGAGACCTATGACGTGGGCGATTTCGACCGGGTGATGACCCATGCGCTGAAGACGGCGGACGTCGCCGGCTTCCCGGCCCGGCGCGCGGCGGCGGAGGCGCAGGGCAAGGCGCTCGGCCTCGGCACCTGCTATTATGTGGAGTCGATCCTCGGCGACCAGACCGAGGGCGCGCATATCGAGTTCGCGGAGGATGGCGGCGTCAATCTCTATGTCGGCACCAAGTCCACCGGGCAGGGGCACGAGACGGTCTTCGCCCAGTTCCTGCACTCGCGGGCCGGCATCCCCTACGACAAGATCACCATGATCGAGGGCGATACGGACCGCATCGCCAAGGGCGGCGGCACCGGCGGCTCCCGCTCCGTCACCATGCAGGGCAGCGCGATCAACGCCATCGCTGACCAGATGATCGAGGCCTTCCGCCCGCTGGCGGAGGAGGAGCTGGAGGCCGCCGCGGCGGACATCGTGTTCGAGGACGGCGCCTTCCGCGTCGCCGGCACGGACCGGACGGTGGACGTGATGGCGCTGGCCGAGAAGGCGCGGCGCGAGGGCAAGACGGAGCTTCTGAGCCACAAGGGCTCCAACACCGTCCCCGGCCGCTCCTATCCGAACGGCTGCCACATCGCGGAGGTCGAGGTGGACCCGGAGACGGGGCTCATGAAGGTCGTCCGCTATACGGTGACGGACGATTTCGGCATCCTGATGAACCCGATGCTGGCCGAGGGGCAGGTCCATGGCGGCGTCGCCCAGGGCATCGGCCAGGCGATCACCGAGCGGGTCGCCTATGACGAGGACGGGCAGCCGCTCTTCACCTCCTTCATGGACTACGCGATGCCGCGGGCGGACGACATGCCGATGATCGCCTTCGCGCATGAGGGCACGCCCTCCACCGCCAACGCCATCGGCATGAAGGGCTGCGGCGAGGCGGGCACGGTCGGCGCGCTCGCGGCGGT
>JAUHWJ010000230.1 GCA_030424705.1 Alphaproteobacteria bacterium
GGATTTCTTCAGACCGCGCAGCGGGATGGCCAGCGCCTCCCGCTGTACCGCGATCTTGTCCTGCCGGCCGGTCGAGAGGTCCCAAGCCCCGTCCACCGCCGCGATCTCGGCGAGGAAGGGCTGAGGGTCGATGCCCGCGCGGATGAGTTTGAAATATTGCATGGCGTTTCTCCTTTCCGGCGGGGAAACGCGTGGCGGCGGCTACTATTCCCTCGACCTTGCGGAAATCATCGCCGCCCGCATGTCATGGGCGAAATCGCGCGCGGTGGAGCGGGGCGTCTCCAGCGCGAAGGCCGGCGCGTCCTCATCCGCGAGGCGGCGGATGACCACGCCGATCTGCATCATCGGCGTCCGCGCCGCGGCGCCGACGGGGAACGCATCGTCGCCATAATCGAGGCTCGAAAGCCGGGCGAGAACTGCGGGCGCGAGCGGCCCTGAGAGGCGGAAAGGGACGTAGCCGTCCGTCACCTCGGTCGCAAGGCCGCCGAAGTGGGCGGCGGCATCGGCTTCGAGCCCGGCCTCCGGCCCTTCGACCAGCCACTGGCCGGGCGCAAGGGCGATGAGGATGAGCCCGTGATGCTCCGCCCAGCGCCCGGGCCCCGGCAGGCCGGTCGCGCTCGGGCGGGCGAGATGGACGAGCCCGCGCGCCGGCCCTTCCGCGAAGCGGACGCCCGGCAGCGTGAGCCCGGCCCCCTCGGGATAGAGATCGGGCGGGAAGACGGGGCGGGGGAGGATCGGACGGTCAGCCACGGAGCCGTGCTCCTTCCGGGTCGATGAAGACGGGGTTCACGACCTCCACGGCGACATCGGCGCCGCGCAGACCGTCCCACATCCGCAGCCGCTCCCCCTTTCGAGCCATGCCGCCCTTCAGGAAGGCGAGGCCGATAGAGGAGCCGAGCGAGGGCGAGAAGGCGACGGAGGAGACCCATCCGAGGCTCGTTTCCGTCTTCGGCGCGGCGCCGGGTTCGAGAAGATGCGCGCCAGCGAGGAGTCTCGCCGTGGGGTCGACCGGGCGAAGACCGACGAGGGCGGGCCTGTCGTGCGCCTGCAGGCCCTCTCGCCGCTCCATTTCGCGCCCGATGAAGCCTGTGGATTTCTTAGCGCCGAGCGCGGCGAGGCCGAGATCGGCGGCCGTCGTCCGCCCGTCGAGCTCGTTCCCGGCGGGGTGCCCCTTTTCCACCCGCATCACGCCCAGCGCCTCGACGCCGTAGGGGACGGCTCCGGCCCCCGCCAGCGCCTCCGCCAGCCCGTGGCCGTAGCGGGCGGGGACCGCAATCTCCCAGGCAAGCTCGCCCGAAAAGGAGAGGCGGAAGAGCCGCGCCGGGACTCCGTCGCGCAGCGTCGCCGCGCCGCAGGCCATATAGGGGAACCCCTCGTTCGAGAGATCGAATCCCGGCTCCACAATCTGCGCCAGAACCTCCCGCACCTTTGGCCCGGCGACCGAGTATTGCGCCCATTGCTCGGTGACGGAGACGAGGGAGACCTCCATCTCCGGCCAGAGGCAGGCGCGCGCGAACTCCATTTGGCGGAAGACCTGCACCGCCTTCGCCGTCGTCGTCGTGACAAGGAAGTGATGCTCCCCGAGCCGCGCCGCCGTGCCGTCGTCGAAGACGATCCCGTCCTCCCGCAGCATGAGGCCATAGCGGCAGCGGCCGACGGGAAGGGTGGAGAGCGTGTTGCGGTAGAGCCGGTCGAGGAAGGCGCCGGCGTCCCGCCCCTTCACGTCGATCTTGCCGAGCGTCGTCACGTCGCAGAAGCCGGCGCCGCCGCGGGTCTCCGTCACCTCGCGGTCCACGCTGTCGCGCCAGCCCTTTTCCGCCCCGCGGCGGAACCATTGGGCGCGTAGCCAGAGCCCCGTCTCCACGAAGTCCGCGCCGTTCGCCTTCGCCCAGTCATGGCTTGGCGTCAGACGCGTCGGGTGGAAGTGTTCGCCCTTGTGCCGCCCGGCCAAGGCGGCGATGGGCACGGGCGTCCAGGGCGGGCGGAAGGTTGTCGTCCCCGTTTCGGGGATCGTGCGGCCCGTAAGCTCCGCCATGATCCCGAGGGCCGGGATGTTCGCCGTCTTGCCCTGGTCGGTCGCCATGCCGAGCGTCGTGTAGCGCTTCATGTGCTCGGCGGCGCGGAAGCCCTCGCGATGGGCGAGTTCGACATCCTTCACCGTCACGTCGTTCTGCTGGTCGAGGAAGGCGCGCTTCGCGCCCTTCACATGCCAGAAGGGGGAGACGGACGCCGCCCCGTCCTCCGCGTCCGGTCCCTCCACCGCAGCGACGCCCAGCGCCGAAGCAGCCTCCGCCGCGCCGCCGCGGAGGCAGGCGAGGGTCGTGTAGTCCCCCCGCGCCGCGCCGGCGACATGCATCCCGGGCGGGAGCGCGACGCCGGGGACGAAGGCTGCAATGTCATCGCGCCAGATCGGCTTGCCGCCGAGATGGCAGGTCAGGTGCAGGGTGGGGGACCAGCCGCCCGAGACGGCGACGAGATCGGCGGAGGCGCTGTCCTCCGTCCCGCCCGGATGCCGGATCGTGACGTGGGAGACGCGGAGCCGCCCGACCGTATCGACCACGGCGCCGCCGCGGATCGTGCGGAAGCCCTCGTCCCGGGCCGCTCCCGGCCGCGCGTCCACCACGGTCACCTCCGCCCCGGCGGCGCGAAGGTCCCGCGCCGTGCGCCATCCGTCGTCGCAGGCGGTGAAGACCACGGCGCGGCGACCGGGGAGAACGGCGTAGCGGTTGACATAGGCGCGAACCGCGCCCGCGAGCATGATCCCCGGCCTGTCGTTGTTCCCGAAGGCGATGGGCCGCTCTATCGCCCCCGAAGCGAGGATCGCGCGGGTGGCGTGGACTTTCCACATCGTCATCCGCGGCAGGCCGGGCGGAGGCGCGCCGAGATGGTCCGTATTCCGCTCGAGCGCGCCATAGACCGCGCCGTCATAGACGCCGAAGACCGCGGTGCGCCGCATCAGACGCACATTCGGAAGGGCCGCCAGCTCCGCCGCCGCCTCCGCCGCCCAGAGCGCCGCCGGCTTCCTGCCGACCTCGAAGCTCTCCGCATTGAGCCGCCCGCCGAGGACGAAATCCTCCTCGGCGAGGATCACCCGCTTGCCGGCCCGCCCCGCTGTCAGCGCCGCCATCAGCCCGGCGGGGCCTGAGCCGATCACGAGGAGGTCGCAATGGGCGTGCGCGACCTCGTATTCGTCCGGGTCGGGGAGGCCGGAGAGCGCGCCGAGCCCCGCCGCGCGGCGGATGAGAGGCTCGTAGAGCTTCTCCCAGAACGCCGCCGGCCACATGAACGTCTTGTAGTAGAAGCCTGCGCCGAGGAAGCGGTGGAGGAGGTCGTTCACCGCCATCAGGTCAAAGCGGAGCGAGCCGACGCGGTTCTGGCTCGCCGCCGAGAGCCCGGCGTAAAGTTCCTGCACGGTCGCGCGCAGATTCGGGTCGGCCTTCGCGCCGCCCCCGACCGTGACGAGCGCGTTCGGCTCCTCCGGCCCGGCGGAAAGCGGGCCGCGCGGGCGGTGATACTTGAAGGAGCGGCCCATCAGCCGGACGCCGTTGGCCAGCAGCGCCGAGGCGAGCGTGTCGCCCGCGAAGCCCTCGTAAACCTCGCCGTCGAAGGAGAAGGGGAGGGGCGCGGAGCGGTCGACCAGCCCGCCGGCCGAGAGACGGTCAGCCTGCATCGCGGGCCTCCGCCAGCGCCGCGCCGAAGATCTCGTGCGTCGTCACGTCCCGCTCAACGACGAGCCAGGCGCCGCAGCCGCCCTCATGCCGCCAGAGCTCGTGATGCCGCCCCGCCGGATTGTCGCGGAGGAAGACATAGTCGCAGGTCGCGCCTTCGACTGGGCGGCGCATCAGCGCCGCGTCGCCGAGATAGACGAATTCTTCAAGCATCCGGGGGCCGCAGAAGGGGCAGGGAATGCGCATGGGGCCTCAGTGCAGGTTTGGCTGCGGGCCGGCGCCGCGCTCGTCAATGGCGTAGCCTAGCTCGAACCGGTCAAGCCGCATCTCCGCTGCGCTCGGGTGCGGCTCCCCGGTCGCGATCAGATGGGCGAAGCACCAGCCTGAGGCGGGCGTCGCCTTGAACCCGCCATAGCACCAGCCGCAATTGATGAAGAGCCCGTCCACCGGCGTCCGGTCGATGATGGGTGAGCCGTCCATCGACATGTCCATGATCCCGCCCCAGGAGCGGAGGAGCTTCGCGCGCCCGAGCATAGGCAGGATCGCCATCGCCCCTTCGCAGACGTCCTGCACCACGGGCAGGTTCCCGCGCTGGGCGTAGGAATTGTACATGTCGATGTCGCCGCCGAAGACGAGCCCGCCCTTGTCCGACTGGCTGACATAGAAGTGCCCTGCGCCGAAGGTGATGACGCCGGGGATGACCGGCTTCAGCCCTTCCGAGACGAAGGCCTGGAGCACATGGCTCTCGATGGGTAGCCGGAGGCCCGCCATGCCCGCGACCTGACCTGCGCGCCCCGCCGCGGCCATGGCGACCTTGCCCGCGCCGATGAAGCCCCGCGTCGTCTCCACGCCCTTCACGCGCCCGTTCTCGATGCGGAAGCCGGTGACCTCGCAGTTCTGGATCAGGTCGACGCCCCGCCCGTCCGCCGCGCGGGCGTAGCCCCAGGCGACGGCGTCATGCCGCACGGTGCCGCCGCGCCGCTGGAGGAGGCCGCCGGTGATGGGGAAGCGCTCATCGTCGAAGTTGAGAAACGGGCAGAGGGCGCGAACCCCGTCCCGGTCAAGCAGCTCCGCATCGGCGCCGGCCATGAGGATCGCGTTGCCGCGGCGGGCGTAGGCGTCCCGCTGCGCATCGGAATGGCAGAGATTTAGGACGCCGCGCTGGCTCACCATCGCGTTGTAGTTGATGTCCTGCTCCAGCTCCTCCCAGAGCT
>JAUHWJ010000231.1 GCA_030424705.1 Alphaproteobacteria bacterium
TTGGCGAGGAAGGCCCGCGGGCGCGAGTCCATGTGCTGCGCCTCGATCTCCTCCGCCGTCGCGCCGACCGCGCGCCAGGCGGAGGCCACGAAGTCGAAGGGCTGCTTCACCTTCTCGCCGAAGCGCGCCCAGCTCTCGTCATGCTCGAGCATCGCGGCGTAGACCTCGGAAAGATTTCCGTCGCTGCGCTTCCAGGCCGCCTCCATCGCGGCGACGAGGCTTTCGGGCGGATCGTCGGCCACGAAATGCGCCGCGAGCTTGGCGCAGAGCCGCTTCGCCGTCGCCGGATGCGCGGCGAGATCGTCGAGCGCGGCGTGAACGTCGCGGATATCGGGGCCCGCCCCGCCATAGAGCTTTCCGAGAATCAGCTCCTGCCCCGGCTCGGCGCGGCGCGGGACGAAATCCGGCCGCGCTGTCGCGAGGTCGTAGGTGAGGCCGGTCAGCAGTTCGGCGAATTGCCGCACGTCCTGCTGCGTGTAGCCGGCGCCGACGCCGAGCGTGTGAAGCTCGATGATCTCCCGCGCCAGGTTTTCGTTCAGACCGCCGCGCCCGCGGGCCGCGGGCGAGTTCGGGCCGATCGAATTCGTCTGGTCGAGATAGACCACCATCGCCGGATGCGTCGCGGCGGCGCGGAGGAGGAGGCGGAAGGGGCCGGCCAGATGCGGCCGGATCGCATCCGCCTCCAGCCGCGGCGCGAAGGCGATGGCCGGGAGGTTCTTCCCCGCCACGGCGAAATGGCCCGACCAGAACCAGGCGAGGCGCTCGAAAAAGCCGTGCGGGGAGAAGATCGGCGCGATGGCCCTGTCGCGCTGCGCCCGCGCGAAGCCCTGGCGTATCTGCTGGCGCGCCGTGCGCAGGGCGTCCTGCCGCCCGGCCATCTCGCTCTTGTCCGTCCGCACCGCCTCGAACGCGCGGAAGGGCTCCAGAAGGTCCACCCCCGAGGCGAAGGGGGGCGCGAAGGCGGGGCCGGCGACGAGCTGCGCCATCAGGGCGTCGGCGTCTGCCGGCGGCGCCTCGCCCGGGCGGAGCCCGTAGCCGAAGCGGATCGCGGCGATCGTCTCCCTCGATGGCTTCACCCGCATCTCCCCGTCATGCCGCCGTCCGGTTCTCACGCGCGGATGCGGCGGTTCCGTCGCGCCTGCGCCGCCTTGCATCGACCCGGCCCCTGACTATAGTCCGCGCCGACATCGAAACGGAGTCATCGCGTGTTCGCAACACCTGCCTATGCACAGGCCGCCGGCGGCGGAGGCGGCGACATGTTCGCCTCCTTCATTCCGCTGATCCTGATCTTCGTGATCTTCTACTTCTTCCTCATTCGCCCGCAGCAGAAGAAGGCGAAAGAGCACAAGAACATGGTCAACGCGCTCCGGCGCGGCGACCAGGTGCTCACGCAGTCCGGCATCTTCGGCAAGGTCACGAAGGTGAAGGACAACGAGGAGGAGATCGAGATCGAGATCGCGGCCAATGTCCGCGTCCGCCTCTTGCGCTCCGCGGTGGCGAGCGTCATCTCGAAGGGCGAGCCGGCGGAGGCCTGATCCGGCGCGCCACGCAACGGGGAGCCGGGTTTGCTCTATTTCTCTCTCTGGAAGAAGGCGCTGGTCATCGGCCTTTGCCTTCTCGGCCTCGCGCTGGCTGCGCCGAACCTCGCCTATGACAGGGCGGACGACGCGGCGCTGGCGCGCGCGGAGATCGACAAGCTGGCGGAGGCCGGGCTCAGCCCTTCCGCCGAGCTGGTCGAGCGGGCGAGCGCCTGGCCGAGCTTCCTGCCGGCGAATGTCGTCAATCTCGGGCTCGACCTGCGGGGCGGCGCGCATCTGCTCGTCGAGGTCCGCATCGAGGACGTGATCGCGGAGCGGATGGAGGCGGTGCGCGCCGAGGCGCGGGACGCGCTCCGCGATGCGGGCGTCAGGCGCTACACCCGCCTCGTCGCGGCGGATGACCGGGTTTCGGTCCGCATCACGGACGCCGCCGACATTCCCGCGGCGCGCGAGGCTTTGCAGGGCCTGGCGCAGCCGGTTTCCGACTTCACGCTCGGGATCACGGCGCCCGATCTCGTCGTCTCGGAAGGGCCGGACCAGAGCCTTGTCGTCACCCTCTCCGAGGGCGCGGTGAAGGCGACGACGGACCGGACGATGGCGCAGAGCCTCGAGATCATCCGCCGCCGGGTGGATGAGGCCGGCACGCGCGAGCCCTCCATCCAGCGGCAGGGCGAGCGGCGCATCCTCGTGCAGGTTCCCGGCGTCTCCTCCACGCTGGAGATCAAGGAGCTGATCGGCAAGACGGCGAAGCTCACCTTTCACCTCGTCGAGGGGCAGACGGGCGACCTGACGCGCACGCCCGCGCCGGGGACAGCGATCTTCGCCGATGCGGACAATCCCGGCGCCGGCTACATCGTCGAGCGCCGCGCGCTCGTCACCGGCGACGAATTGCAGGACGCGCAGCCCGGTTTCGACGGGCAGACGGGCGAGCCGGTGGTCAACTTCCGCTTCGACACGTCGGGCGCCCGCAAGTTCGGCCGCGCGACGAGCGAGAATGTGGGCCGCCCCTTCGCCGTCGTGCTCGACGACGTGGTGATCACCGCCCCGGTGATCCGCGAGCCGATCCTTGGCGGCTCGGGGCAGATTTCCGGCTCCTTCACGGTGGAGAGCGCGCAGCAGCTCGCCATCCTCCTCCGCGCCGGCGCGCTGCCCGCCTCGATCTCCTTCGAGGAGGAGCGGACGGTCGGCCCCGGGCTCGGGCAGGACAGCATCGAGGCCGGGCGGATCGCGACAGTGGTCGCCTTCGCCGCCGTGCTTCTCTTCATGGTGGCGAGCTACGGCATGTTCGGCGTCTTCGCGAACATCGCGCTCATCATCAATGTCGGCCTCATCATGGGCATCCTCTCCCTGATCGGCGCGACGCTGACGCTGCCGGGGATCGCCGGGATCGTGCTGACCATCGGCATGGCGGTGGACGCGAACGTGCTGATCTTCGAGCGAATACGGGAAGAGCTGAAAGGCGGGAAGGCGGTCGCCCGCGCCATCGAGACGGGCTACGAGCGCGCCTTCGGGGCCATCATCGACGCCAACATCACGACCTTCATCGCGGCGACGATCCTCTTCGCGATGGGCTCCGGCCCGGTCCGCGGCTTCGCGGTCACGCTCGCCATCGGCATTCTCACCTCGGTCTTCACCGCGGTGATGGTGACGCGGCTGATCGTGGCCACATGGTATCACCGCCGCCGGCCCAAGACGCTGACGGTCTGAGGAGGGCGCCATGCGATTGAAGCTCGTTCCCGAAGACACGCATATCAACTTCATCGGCCATGGCCGGAAGTTCATCGCCGCCAGCCTTGTGGCGATGGTGGCGGCGGTGGTCGTCTTCCTCTCCCAGGGCCTGAATTTCGGCGTCGATTTCCGCGGCGGCGCGCTGATCGAGATCCGGACGGACGGGCCGGCGGACCTCGCGCGGATCCGCGGGATCGTCGGCGGGCTCGGCCTCGGCGATGCGACGGTGCAGGAATTCGGCGATCCGAACGAGGTGCTGATCCAGATCGCCGCCGACGCCGTGGTCGAGGGGCAGCCGACGCCGGACGAGATCGTGCTCCGCGCGCTCAAGGCCGAGCTCGGGGAGATCGAGCTGCGCCGGGTCGAGTTCGTCGGCCCAAAGGTTTCGGGCGAGCTGATCCAGGCGGGCATCCTCGCCGTTCTGCTCAGCCTCGTCGCGGTGATGATCTATGTCTGGCTGCGCTTCGAATGGCAGTTCGCGGTCGGCGCCGTCGCCTCGCTGGCGCATGACGTGCTGCTGACGATCGGGCTCTTCTCGCTCATCCAGCTCGAATTCAACCTCTCCATCGTCGCCGCGCTGCTCACCATCGTCGGCTATTCGTTGAACGACACCGTGGTCGTCTATGACCGGGTGCGGGAGAATCTGCGCCGCTACAAGGCGATGCCGATGCTGGAGCTGCTCAACCTCTCCGTGAACGAGACGCTGAGCCGGACGACGATGACCTCGCTCACCACGCTCATCGCGCTCATCGCGCTCTACACGCTC
Organism: Alphaproteobacteria bacterium; assembly: GCA_030424705.1. Taxonomy (GTDB): domain Bacteria; phylum Pseudomonadota; class Alphaproteobacteria; order Rhodobacterales; family Rhodobacteraceae; genus Pikeienuella. The sequence continues at coordinate 4,033 of JAUHWJ010000231.1, forward strand.
GGCGGGGAGGTGATCCGCGGTTTCACCTTCGGGATGATCTGGGGGATCGTGATCGGCACCTATTCGTCGATCTTCATCGCGGCGATGATCGTGATGATGCTCGGCGTGAAGCGCGACTGGTCCAAGCCCGAGGATGGCGGGCCCGCGGGCGTCCAGTTCGGCGCGCCGGACGCGCCCTGAGATGCGCGTCACCGAGATCGACTTTTCCGGCCCGCCGCCGATCGACGCCTATGGCGGCGGCGGCTTCCGGCTCTCGGGCGCGTTCCGTGAGGGCGGGCTGCTCCTCACCCCTTCCGGCGTCGCAGGCTGGCAGGTTTCCGGCGCGCCGGCTGAGGCGGATTTCGCCGCCGTGATCGCGGAGGCCGCTTCCATCGACGTGCTGCTGATCGGCATGGGGGCGGAGATCGCGCCGCTGGATCATGCCGCGCGCCGGGCGCTCGAATCGGCGGGGATCGGGGCCGAGGTCATGTCCACCGGCTCCGCCTGCCGCACCTACAACGTGCTGCTTTCCGAGGGGCGGCGCGTGGCGGCGGCGCTCATCGCCGTCTGACCCGGAACGCTTCGGCGTGTCGCCCGTTACGTGACTGAGGGGGTGCGACGGCGCGCGAACCGCGCTATATCGCCCCCGGACGAAACCCCGACAGAAGAGAGGGACAACCATGGCTTTCGACCTTCCCGACCTGCCCTACGCCCACGATGCGCTCGCCGCCTGCGGCATGTCGAAGGAGACGCTGGAATATCACCACGACCTTCACCACAAGGCCTATGCCGACAACGGCGCGAAGCTGCTGGCCGGCTCCGGCCATGAGGGCAAGAGCCTCGAGGACATCGTGAAGGCGACCTA
>JAUHWJ010000232.1 GCA_030424705.1 Alphaproteobacteria bacterium
GCAACCCGAACCTCAAGCCGGAGACGAGCTTCGGCTGGGATATCGGCGTGGAGCAGACCTTCTGGGGCGGGCGCGCGGCGGTGGACGTGACCTATTTCCAGGACCGGCTGAAGGACGAGATCGTCAGCCAGTTCGACCCGGTCACCTTCCTCTCCACCTCCGTCAACCAGGCGGGGACGAGCAAGCGGCGGGGCGTGGAGATCGCCGGGCGGGTGACGCCGGCGGAGGGATTGACGCTCGGGCTGACCTACACCTTCCTCGATGCGGAGGAGCCGAACGGGGATGTGGAGGTGCGGAGGCCGCGGCACGATCTCGGGCTCGAGGCTTCGTATCGGTTCGCGGAGGACCGGGCGCTGATCGCGGTCGGCGTCAACCATGTCGCCGGGCTGAACGATTTCGACTTCACGGCGCCCTTCGTCGCCGGGAGCCAGATCGCCTTCGAGGACAGGACGGTGGTGAACCTCTCCCTCTCCTATGCGGTGACGGAGCAGGTCGAGGTCTATGGCCGCGTCTCCAACCTCTTCGACGAGGCGTATCAGGAGGTGGACGGGTTCGATGCGGAGGGGCGCGTCGCCTTTCTCGGGCTGAGGGCGCGGTTTTGAGGCGGGCGCGGGCGGCCCTTTTCGCGCTTCTGGCGCTTGCGGCGCCCGCCGCTGCGGAGCCTGAGCGGGTGGTCTCGGTCAATCTCTGCACGGACCAGCTCGCGATGCTGCTGGCGGCTCCGGGGCAGCTCCTTTCCGTCTCGCATATTGCGCATGATCCGCTGAGCTCGGCGATGCTGGAGGAGGCGCGGGCCTTCCCTGCGAATTACGGGCGGGCGGAGGAGGTCTGGCTCTTGCGGCCCGACCTCGTGCTGGCCGGCGCCTTCACGCCGGAGACGACGGTCTCCATGCTGCGGCGGATGGGCGTGCGGGTGGAGCGGTTCCCGCTCGTGACGCGGCTGGCGGACGTGCCGGAGGCGCTCCGCGCCGTGGGCGCGGCGCTCGGGCGGGAGGCGGCGGCGGCGCGGGAGGCGGCGGCGTTCGAGGCGCGACTCGCAGGGCTCAAGGGGCGGCGGGCGGGCGCGGACCCGCGCGCCGCACTCTGGCATGCCAACGGCTGGAGCCTCGGGCCGGAGACGCTGGCGGGGGATATTCTCGCCGCCGCCGGGCTCGCCAATGTGGCGGCGGAGCTGGGGCTTTCGGCGGGCGGGCGGATCCCGCTCGAATCGCTGGCGATGGCTTCGCCCGATCTCGTCCTCTCCGGCGCGCGCTATCCCGGCGCCTCGGAGGGCGAGGCGCTCACCTCGCATCCCGCGCTCCGGCATTTCCGCCGCGGCGCGGTGGAGGACCGGGACTGGGTCTGCGGCGCGCCGGCCGCGCTCCGCGCCGTCTCCGCCATGATCGAAGCGCGGCGGAGCCTCCGCGGCGACGAGGTCGCGCGGCGGTGAGCCGGGTTGCGGCCTTCGGGCTCGGCGCGGCGCTTGTCGCGCTCCTTCTCGCCTCGCTTCTGGTGGGCCCGGCGGAGGCGGGGCCCTTCGCCTCGCTCCGCGCCTTCCTTTTCGGGGGCGAGGGGCCGCTGACGCTGGTGATGCGGGAGATCCGGCTGCCGCGCGCGCTCCTCGGCGCGATGGTGGGGGCGAGCCTCGGGCTCTCGGGCGCGGCCCTGCAGGGCTATCTCAGGAACCCGCTGGCGGAGCCGGGGCTTGTGGGCGTTTCGGGCGGCGCGGCGCTCGGCGCGGTGATCTCGCTTCAGACGGGATTCGCGCTGGCATTTCCGCTGGCGCTGCCGGCGGCGGCGCTGGCGGGGGCGCTTTGCGCGGTGCTGCTGATCCTCCTTCTGGCGGGCGCGCGCGGCGGGGCGCTGACCCTGATCCTTGCCGGCGTCGCGATCAGCGCGCTCGCCGCGGCGCTCGTCTCGCTGGTGCTCAACCTCTCGCCCAACCCGTTCGCGGCGTCGGAGATCGTGTTCTGGATGATGGGCTCGCTCGCGGACCGGTCCTTCGCCCATGTCGCGGTCGCCGCGCCCTTCATGGCGCTCGGCGTCGCGCTCCTGCTGCCGCTCCGGCGGGGGTTGGACGCGCTGACCCTGGGGGAGGATGCGGCGGCCTCGCTCGGCGTGCGGCTGGCGCGGCTGAGGACGATGCTCGTGCTCGGCGTCGCCTCGCTGGTGGGCGCGGCGACGGCGGTGGCGGGGGCGGTCGGCTTCGTCGGGCTTGTGGCGCCTCATCTCGTGCGGCCGCTGGTGGGCTCGCGGCCGGGCGCGCTGCTGCCTGCGGCGGCGCTGGCGGGGGCGGCGCTGACGCTCGCCGCGGATGTCGCGGTGCGGATCGTGGCGCCGGAGCGGGACCTGAAGCTCGGCGTGATGATGGCGCTGGTGGGCGCGCCCTTCTTCCTCCATCTCGTCTGGCGGCAGAGGGGGGCGGGGGCGTGACGCTGCTTTCGTTGAGCGACGTGACGGTGAAGCGCGGCGGGGCGGCGGCGCTTTCGGGCGTGTCGCTGGAGGTGGCGGGCGGGGAATGCGTCGGGCTGCTCGGGCCGAACGGGGCGGGGAAGTCGACGCTCCTGCGCGCCGCGCTCGGGTTCGAAGGCTTTTCCGGGCGTTCCTCCCTCGCCGCCCTGCGCCCGGCGGAGCGGGCGCTCGCGGCCGCCTATCTGCCGCAGGCGCGGGAGATCGCCTGGGGGCTTTCGGTGGAGGCGCTGGTCGCACTCGGGCGGCTGCCGCATAGCGAGAGGGATGCGGAGGGACCGGCGGCGGTGGAGCGGGCGCTGACGCGGATGGACCTGATCGGGCTCCGCCGGCGCCCGGCGACGCGGCTTTCGGGCGGGGAGCAGGCGCGGGCGCTGCTGGCGCGGGCGCTGGCGGCGGAGGCGCCGCTGCTGCTGGCGGACGAACCGGCGGCGGGGCTCGACCCGGCGCACCAGATCGCGGCGATGCGGGTCTTCGCGGGATTGGCGGCGGAGGGGCGGGGGGCGCTCGTCGCGCTCCACGATCTCGGGCTCGCGGCGCGGTTCTGCACGCGGGTCGTCGTCCTCTCCGCAGGGCGGATCGCGGCGGACGGGGCGCCGGGGGCGGTGCTGACGCCCGCGCTGCTGGCGGAGGTTTTTGGCGTGACAGCCTATTTCGCGGAGACGCCTTCGGGCCCGGTGCTCCAGCCGCTCGAGGCGCTCAGGTGATCGCACTCGCGCGGCCGTGGATGGTCCTGACGCTGCCGGCGGAAATGCGCGTCCTCTCCTTTGCGCCGCACCGGCCGGGCTTCGCGCGCGCCCGCAGGATCGTCTGGCGCGAGGTGCGGGATGCGGACCTGACGGAGGATTTCGACGCGCAGGGCTGGCTCGCCGGCGCGCTGGCGGCGGAGGGAATTGCGGATGCGGTCGCCATGCTCACCTCCCGCCGGCTCGACGCGGCGCGGGAGGCGCGGGAGGACGGGGCCTTCGCGCTCGCCACCGTCGGGCTCGGCAATGCGGAGCGGATCGGGGCGGGGAGCGGGCCGGCGGCGCCGCGCGGCTGGGGGACGATCAACATCGCGGTCGTCCTGGAGGCCGGGCTTTCGGAGGCGGGGCTGGTCGAGGCGCTTTCGCTCGCGGCGGCGGCGCGGACGCGGGCGGTGATGGAATCGGGGCGCATGGTCGAAGCGGGCGTGGCGACCGGAACGGGGACGGACTGCATCGCGGTCGCGGCGCCCTTCGGCGAGGAGGACCATTGCGGGCTCCATACGGAAACCGGCCGCGCGCTCGGCCGCGCCGTCTTCGCGGCCGTGGCGGCGGGGGCGGCGGAGTGGATGGAGGAGTTCGGACATGCGCCGCTTTCCGCCTGAACGCATCGTCTGCCTGACGGAGGAGACGGTCGAGACGCTCTATCTCCTCGGGGAGGAGCGGCGGATCGTCGGCGTTTCGGGCTATGCGGTGCGGCCGCCGCGGGTGCGACGGGAGAAGCCGCGCGTCTCCGCCTTCGTCTCGGCGGACATTCCGAAGATCGTGGCGCTGGAGCCCGATCTGGTGGTCACCTTCTCGGACATCCAGGCGGATGTGACGGCGGCGCTGATGCGGGCGGGGCTCGCCGTCCACGCCTTCAACCAGCGGGACGTGGCGGGGATCTTTGCGATGATCCGCACGCTTGGCGCGCTGATCGGGGAGCCGGCGAAGGCGGAGGCCCTGGCGCGCTCGCTGGAGGCTCGGCTGGCGACGGCGCGGGCGGAGGCGCCGGCGGCGCGGCCTCGGGTCTGGTTCGAGGAATGGGACGAGCCGCTGATTTCCGGCATCGGCTGGGTTTCGGAGCTGATCGCCGTGGCGGGCGGGGAGGATTGCTTCGCCGCGCTTTCGCGCGAGGCGGCGGCGAAGGACCGGATCGTGAGCCCGGAGGCGGTGATCGCGGCGGCGCCCGAGGTGATCCTCGCCTCCTGGTGCGGTAAGAAGGTCAGGCCGGAGAAGATCGCCGCCCGGCCGGGCTGGGCGGATATTCCGGCGGTGAAGGCGGGGCGGATATTCGAGATCAAGTCGCCGTTGATCCTCCAGCCGGGGCCGGCGGCGCTGACCGACGGGCTGGACGCGATCCGGGCCGCGCTCTTCCCCGTTCAGGCGCGCTGAAGCATCCGGCCGAGCGGGCGGCCGCCGAGGATGTGGACGTGGAGATGCGGCACTTCCTGCACCCCGGCCTCTCCCGAATTGGCGATAAGACGATAGCCGCCGCCGCCAGCGCCGGGCGTGACGCCGACCTTCTTCGCCACGGCGTCGATGGCGCGGGTGTAGTCCACGATTTCCGCATCCGAGGCTTCGGCGGCGAAATGGTCGTAGTTCACATACGGCCCCTTCGGGATGACGAGGACATGGACGGGCGCCTGGGGCGCGATGTCCTCGAAGGCGAGGCTGTGTTCGGTTTCCAGCA
>JAUHWJ010000001.1 GCA_030424705.1 Alphaproteobacteria bacterium
GCGCAGCAGGCAACTGATGAGGCGCAGAATGTTCCGAAAGAAGCGGGCGTCGCTCACTTCCGCTCGACACTGGATCTGCGGCGGCGTCTTCGCGCTCGCCGCGGCCATGCCCGAAGTCGCCTCAAGCCAGTCGGCGGCGGGCGACTGGAACAACTCTTGGCAGTTCTCGAACGTCACGCGCCGCACGCTCACGCTCCAGCAGGCCGATCTGATCGCGAAGATGGAGAACGGGTTCTACGATTCCTTCGGTCCGGCCCAGACGACCGTCATCAACAACAACAATACCGACAACAGGTCGAACTACATCGAGACCATCAATGAAGGCGATGGCGTCGGCACGATCGAAAACAAGATCGGAGACGATATCGGCCAGAACACGAACACCGTCGGCTCTATGAATACCGGGTCGACGACGATCGAGGTCGCCGGTTCGAACAATTCGATCGACGCCTACAACACGTCGCGGAATACGGGCTGCCTCGACGGCAGCATCAACACGGCCAGCAACAATACGCTCCCCGAGGGCAGGAGCACTCAGAGCGTTCTGTCCGACGTGCTTGGCGCGTCTTCGGTCTCATCGTCCGTTTCGATGAACGCGGGCGCGGCGGGTCAGTGCCGGTGACGATCAGGTTTGTTTGTGTGTCGATGAGGGGGCAACTTCATGAAGATAGCGGGGAGAGGGGGGTTGCGCCGGCTACCCGGCCTCCTGTGCGCTTTCGGCCTCGCCGGATGCACCGGATTTCTGGGAATTGCGCCGCCTTCGCAAAATGCGGAGCTGGTGCAGGGGCCGGCGATCGAGGACGTCGTGACCCCGTTTGACGAGGCGCTGATGTGCCTCAGCCCCCATATCGCGAAGAACCTCGCCTTCGCGGTGGGCGCCGTGCTCGATAACACCGGGCGCGAGACCTACACCGACGGCGGCACCGGAAAGTTCGTCACCCAGGGGGCTGGCGACATGGTGCAGTCCGCGCTGTTCCGCGCGGGCGCGCAGATCGTGAACCGCCGCAACATGGATATTCCGATCAACGAGGTCCGCTGGGGCATCCGACAGCTGGACCGTCAGAAACCGACCGACTTCTTCATCAGCGGCAGCGTCAACAGCCTGGATTTCATCCCCGGTGGCGGATTCGCCGTGGAAATCGCCGGTATCGGGCCGCGCTACAGACAAAACAGAATACTTATTGCTCTGGACCTCTATATGACCGATGCGCATACCGGTCGTGTTGTGGCAAGTGTTCCACTACAGAAGCAACTTTTCGGTGTGGAATTCGGTGTGGGGGTCGGTCGCTTCTTTGGTAATACTTTGGTCAGCGCGGATGCCGGAGCGTTCGAGCGGGAGGCGCTGAACTTCGCGCTCCGCAACATGCTGAACCTAGCGACCTTCGAGTTGCTCGCGCAGCGGATGGACCCGCGAAACTATATTCCCTGCCGCTACAAGCTCGATGAGATGCACGGCGCCGTGCGGGCCGTGGGCACCGGGGCGGTAAGCGAGCGGTTGATGGGCGCGCTCGAAGACCTCCGGGCGACCGACCCGGTGCAGGCCGAAATCCTCGAACGCGAGATGCAGGGCGAGCAGGTGGACGCGATCATCGCGGACCTGCGCGCGCAGGGGTTGATGCCGCCCGAGGGGGCGGAGAGCGCGCCCGGCGTCGCCCCCGAAACGGTCGCGCCCGAAACGCTCGACCTCGCGCCGCCGCCCGCCGCGGCGCTCGCGCCGGCCGAGGCGGTGGAGGCTCCCGTTGAGCCCCCGGTGGAGACCATCGAGCCCGTGGAGCCCGACCCCGCCGCCCCGGCGGCGCCAGCCGCGCAGCCGGCGCCGGCGCCCACGCAGGAGGAGATCCGGCGGCGCGACCCCGACCGGTTCGGCGGTCTGCCGGTGCGGATCGGCGAGCACGAGCGGTTCACCCGCGTCGTCCTCGACCTGCCGCCGGAGGCGCAGGTGCGCTGGGGCGTGATGGACGGGGTCAACCTCGTCGTCGTCGTCCTGTCGCCGGAGCGGCAGTTCCGCCTGCCGGCGAACGGACAGGTGCAGGCGACGCGGCGGGTCACCGGCCTGCTGACGGAGGGGAACGACCAGATGCAGGCCCTTCAGATCGTCATGAATTGCGAGTGCGGCGCCAAGGTGGCGCGCCTCGAGGACGGGCGCCTTGTGCTCGACATCGCGGAGGGCGCGCCGCGCCCGGATTTCGCGGGTCTGGCGCCGGAGCGCCGTCCCAACCGTTTCGCCGCCTGATGTCCGGGACACCGGATACGGGCGGCGGGAGATGGCGGGCCCTCGGCCGATCCCGCCTCAACCGGAGGGCGCGGCGAGGGACGCGCGCCTCCATCCAGACAGAGAGAACTCACATGAACTTCAAGAAACTGGCTCTCGCCGCGACGGCGTTTGGCATGATCGCCGGCGGCGCGTCGGCGCAGCAGGCGACGGTGTCCGTCCTCGAGCGCGTGCTCGGCGCCGTGAACGGCACCGTGGCAGACGTCGGCGGCTCGGCGTCCGTGTTCGCCAACATCGCGTCGACGAACGTGGACATCGTCACCGGCTCGATCGACGGCATCACGCCCGCCGTCGCCACGATCGTCGGCAACATCGACGGGTCGGTTACGGCCATCCTGTCCAACGAGGGTCTCGACCCGAGCGCCAATCCGTCGCTGACCAACGTCTACGAGGAGATCAACAACGCCGCCGGCACGACGCTCCGCTCCGAGATCGACGCCATCACCTTCGACCTCGGCGAAATCGCCACCACCGTGCTCGGCGCGGTCAACACCGGCGACATGAACCTGACCGGCTCGGTCAACACCATCGCCGAGACCATCACCGAGCAGACCACCCAAGCCACGGCGGGCCTGTCCAACGCGATCGACGCCGCCGTCACCAACACATACGACGTGACGACCAACTTGCTCGGCGACTCGACGAACCCGGTCCTGGCCCTGAACATCGCCGACAACGTCGCGTCGGTGACGGGCGCCGTCAGCATCACGTCGGAGAGCGTGAATGGCGCGGCCACGGGCATCGCCACCACCGTGCTCGGCGCCGTCAACACCGGCACGATCGCGCAGAACGCGGCCGCCAGCGCCGCGGGCGTCGTGTCGACCATCACCGGCCGCTGACGCGGGCGTTGCGACGGGGCGGGGCGCCACGGCGCCCCGCGCCACTCGACTGGCCCGGCGTCGCCCCTGACGCCCCATTGCGGAGGACAAAATCTTGACAACGCTGCTGACCCAGAACGGGCTCGATGTCGACCTGATCCAGCGCGACATCTTCATCGACGACGGAATAGACGCCGTGAAGCTTCTGGACCGGACCGGACGGCGCGACTTCGCGCTCAGCCGGAACGAGGAGATTGTCGGCGTGCGCGCCGACGGCGACGGGTTCGCCCTGGTCGTCAAGACTACCGGCGCCCGCGACCGCGAGTCGTTCGAGGTGATCCTCTTCGACGGGGACGGCAAGCAGATCGGATCTGACGCGCTCGACGACGTCGAATTGCGGCAGGCCGAGACGGTCTTTGGCGCCGATTTTGACGACGACGGCGTGAACGGCTACGCCGCGGGCGCCACGGTCGTAACCAACGGCGGCGTCACCGTGGCCGCGATCGACGGGGCCGATGGCTTCCTGATCGACGGGCGGGCGATCCTGACCTCGCGCGGCGCGCTCTGGCAGCCGGGGAGCGATGAGACGATCGAGTCCGTGAGAGTATTTCCTGACGGCAGTGCCGGTCTGCTGATCAAGGTCGAGGACCGCGGCGGCGTGCGCTACGAGGAACTGACGGTCGACGCGAACGGCGTCGCGGCCAACAGCGGCGTGCGGATCGGCGAGGACGCCCTGTTCGACAAGGAAGCGGCGTACGGCGTCGACATCGACGGCGACGGCACGACCGGCCGCCCGGCCGAGGCGCCCCAGCCGGTGAAGCTGGCGGAGAATGAGGAAGCCAACCTGGCTGTTTATCAGGTCGGCGACTCGTACGGCGTTGGCCTCGCGGACGACGCAACCCCTGACGTGGCCCTCTTCGTGACCGATCGAGGGACGGCGTGGGCGCCGACGGGCGACGTCGTGGGCCTGAGAGAGGACGGCCCCCTCGGTCTGGCCGTTCTGGTGAAGCAGGCCGGCGCCTTCATCGAGCAGGAGTTCACGACGTCGGGCGGCAACTTTGTCGTCGACGGTCGCGCTGTCGCCCTCGACGCCCGGGAACTGGCGCTGCGCGAGGTCGCCTACGATCTCGACCTCAACGAGGACGGCACGATCGGGGACATCCCGGCGGAGCGCCTCGACAGTTCGGTGCGCGGCGACGGCAGCGCCAGCGCCCTCGCGCTGATCAAGACGGAATACGGGTCCTATTACTTCGTGGCGGATATTGAGGCCGCGTCCTGCGGCGATGACGGCGAGATGGCGCTGCCTACCACGGCGCCAGCCTTCCCCTTCACCGACACGGCGAACGGCGTCCTGCTGCGCTCCGACGCCGGTTTCCTGTGGGAGCCCTTCTTCCCCGCGCAGAACGGCGAGGCCGCCGGCATCCGCCTCATGGGCGTTGATGACGGCGTGGCGGAGTTCCGCGTCCTTATCAGGACCGAGAGCGAAACCCTCGGCCTGCGCTTCTACGAGAAGACGCTGTTCCTGAACGAGGGCGAGGGCGAGACCTTCACGCTCCCCGGCAACCGCGTCGACCTGATCGACACGGCGGCGGCCGAAGCGGCCTATCTCACCGATCTCGATGGCGACGGCGTGATCGACCTGCGGAGTGTGGACCTCGTCAACGACTACGTCGACGCGGTGACGGCGCTGGACCTGAACGGCGAGACGGTGCGCCTTACTGTCGAGCAGTTCAACATTCTGACGGGCGAAGGTGCTGGTGGCATCTCTGGACAGGGCACCGTCGAGATCGCGCTCAGCGACGTCGAGAAGGATGACGACCTGACACTCGACGGGACGAGTGTTTGCGAAGGCATCGACGTGAACCTGATTGTCGACGCCTCGGACCAGGTGGTGGTCGCGGTGACCGAGACCGCGCCAAACACATTCCGCATCAAGGGCTTCGATGACATCCAGGTGTCGATCGACGACGAGGTGACGACGACGGGCACCGACATCTATGTCGGCGCGGGCGAGTATGAATCCCCGCGGCTCGGCTATATCGACGTGTTCAAGTCGGTGAATCTCTACGGCGCCCAGGCCGGCAACAGCGCCACCGCAGGCGAACGCGAGGGCGGCGAGTCGGTGATCAGCCAGAGCGAGGACGTCACAAGCGGCTTCGAGTTCGTGAACTCGGCCACGCGCAGCGCGGCCTTCAACCCCAACGTGCCCTATGCGGGGACTGCGGCGAGCGCAATCATGGTGCGCGTCACCGTCGACGACGTGACCATCGACGGCTTCACCTTCACGAACTTCCATCGCGACGCGATCAACGTGCGCAGCGTCGAGACCGAGGGTTCCCCCGATCTTTCGGGCGTGACCATCGCGAACAACCGCATCGTCATGGAGGGAACCAAGGGCAACAGCTTCACCGATGCCGAGAACAGCCGATACAACCAGTATAACGCCATCGTGTTTGGCGAGGGCGTCGGCGATCCGATCCGGTCCGGCCTCGAGCCCACATTCTCCGACATGGAGGTGTCTGGCAACTACGTCGACATCACCCACATCAGCAACACCTTCAGCGGCGCGCGTGGGCTGATCCTCACCAACCACTTCAATCAGGGCGCCGGGCTGACCTATGAAGGCTTCACCGTCGCGAACAACACCTTCGACACGTACTTCGACATGTTCGTGTCCGGCACGGTGGGCAAGACCTTCTTCGTCAATGGTGAGATCACCGGCAACACCTTCCTCGGCACGCGCGGCCTGACCGGGCCGAGCTTCGAAGACGTCGAGATCAGCGGCAACACGTTCGACACCGGGCTGTACGGTATCGAGATCAGCGCGACCGGGACTTCGATCACGGACAACACCTTCGAGACCGGTCGGTTGTACGGCGTGCACCTGAAGGACGCGACCGGCGAGGGCGGGATCGCCTCGTCGAACAACACGGTCGACGACAACGCATTCACCTACAATGTCGTGCCGTCGACGGCGGGCCGCTTCATCGGCGGCATCGCCGTTCATGACGATGTTGCGATCGCGGAGGGCGGCCCTGCTGGCAACACCTTCACCGATGCCGGCGTCTCCGCCTCCACGGTGACCTACGACGTATTCCACTACGTCGTAGGCACGCCCACGAGCAACGTTGACACCTCAGGGCTTGATACGCTCACCGCCACGGAGGCTGACGAGGTGTTCTTCGGCAACTCCGGCGACGACCAATTCGTCTTCGGAGGATCGGTGATCGGCGACGACGCCATCGCAGACTTCGCCGGCGCGGGAGAGGCAGGCGGCGATCTGATCGACCTTGGCGCGTATGCCGCCCTCGACTTCGTCGAAGGCGATACGCCGGTTGGCTTCGAGATCGCGGTAGTCAGCGGAAACTCGGTCATCACGTCGGACGAGTTCGGCGGCTCGATCACCGTTCTTGGCGTGACCGGCCTGACCGCGGACGACTTCGTGTTCGGCGGTCAGGACTGACCTTTCGTCGGGGCCGCCGCCAGCGGCCCCGCACCGTTCCGGCCCGCTCGCCGGAAAACGAGGCGGATCGTTTGAACCGCCGTAACTCCCCGCCCGCCGGCATCCCCGGCGCGGCGGGGTTTTTTCCGGGGAACGCGGCGGGCCGGGTCCTTCGCGTGAAACAAGGGGGGACGCCGAAATGGGGTCGCTCCCGTTGCTGCGCCCCAAATCCTTGTGGTCGTCGGCGCAGCACGGCGCTGCATTGGCGAAAGAGACAGGGGAGCTTTGGATGCCTAACAGCAGACTTGCCGCCGCCGCAGCCGTGGCGATCGGGATTGCGTCCTTGACGATGGCGGCCCCCGCCTCGGCGGACGGGGCGATCGTCGGTCTGATGTCGGAACGGGACGCCGAGATTCTGGCGGACTTCGATACGCGCCGTGCGACCGCAATCGAGATGGCCGCCGGCGCCTCCGACGCTGCCGCCCTCGAGACGCTCACGCAGGCGCTTTCGGGCCGGATCCTGCCTTTCGAGGCGGGCTATGACCCGAGCGGCGATTGGCGCTGCCGTTTCCTAAAGCTAGGCGGCGATCCGTCGTTGACCGTCTACGGCTGGTTTTCCTGCCGCATTTTCGACGACGGGGCGGGGTGGGCGCTTCAGAAGACAACCGGCTCGCAACGGAGCTTTGGACGCCTCTACCGGCTAACCGAGGAGAGACTTCTGTATCTGGGGGCGCTGCACTACGCCCATGACGCGCCTATCCGGTTCGGGGATAACCCGTCGCGCAATCAGATGGCGGTTCTGTTCCGTCTTGACGATGGGCGCCTGCGGCTGGAATTCCCCGAACCCGTGGCCGAATCCGCCTTCGACATCCTGGAACTTGCGCCCTGAACCGGCGCCGCCCTCAGCGCAGAAGAGTGATGCTCGAGGGATCGAAGAGCGGCCTTTCCTGGCCTTCTTCTACAAAGATCGCGCGCCCGGCCCAGCGAAGATCGGTCATGAAATACCGCACGCCATGCGTCGAGGCGCCATACGGGCCGCAGACGGGTTCGGGGATTTCGCCGGAGTCGGCGGCGGCAAGGGCGGCCGGATCGTCGGGGGTCAGCACATGAAAGGCCCTGCTGCGCGGGGCGGGGCGAAGGGCGACGGCTCGCCATGTGCAGGCGGCCTCGGGCTCAAGGTTTCCGGCCGCGACCAGCGTGTCGCTCAACGCGGTGATCTCCCCGCCGGGCAAGGAAAAGACCTGAACGGCAATCCCCATATCGGCGTCGTCTCTACGGGTGACGAAAGCTGCGCGCGCGTCATCCCACAGGACCTGCCAGATGCGTCCATCGATATCGCAGGTCTCCGCCCAGAGCGCGATTTCACCGCCCTCGCGCCAGCTCCAGGAACAGCCCTCCGCTTCGGTCCGCCAGCCGGGCGCCGGTGGAAGAGCGCTGTCCGCGAGGCCAGCTACGGGCGCGCCCAGCGCGACGAAGAGGGCCATCAGGCCAGTCCGGATCATTGCGCCCACCAGCCTTCAAGCTTCAGCGCCTGCCGCGCGGTCTCCTGCATGTGGCAAGCCAGGGTCGCCGGCCCGCCGCCCGTGCCGCCCAGCCATTGCGCCTGTTCATAAAGGCAGGACGCATCCCGAAATGAGAGCCAGGCCCGCTGCATGGCGCGCAGGCTGTCCGCGACAGAGGCGGCGATGGATCTGAGGGTTTGCGCCTCCGCATCCAGCGCCTGCGCCCCCACTATCCGTTTTGCATAGGCGGCATTCAGCCGGGAGTCCCAATATCCCAGCTCGCCTTCCAGACAGTCCATCATGCCCAATGTGGTGTCGCCGCCGGGCGTCATCATGCAGGCCGCCGCCGCGCGCCCGATGCAATCGAGAACGCCGTGGCCCCCAAGGCCCGGCGAGTTCGCGACGGCTTCACTCACGCAGCCGTCCGTCGCCGACGGGGAAAACGCCGGCTCCGCCGGAAGCTCAGCGGCCGATGCGACGGTCAGGGCAAGCAGGCCCGGTCCGAGGAGGCGGTTCGTGCGTCGTCTGTCCATGATCGACCGTTTCGGCTGCGTCGGGAGATCGGTCGCAAGTCTCTCCTGTCCGGCGGGGCGCCGCAACCGGGAAAGATTCGGCGCGACTGGGAATCTCATATAATACAATAGTTTACGCCTCTTCTGCCCTTGGCCCCTGTCTCTCGGCGCAGTATGCTGGCGGGGTGTCTTGACAAATGGATGTGGAGGAGGCGGCTCTTGTCCGTTCTCGAAATGGAGGCGCGCGCCGGTTTCTTCGGAATGCGCGGAATTTGCCGGTTGACGCGGGATCGTGTGGAGCTTCTTCGCGGCTCAAGGACAATCCGGATCGGATATGGCGAGCTTTCCTCGGTATGGGTCTATCGCCCGGCGCCGGGGCGGGCCGTGCTCGGGCTTGTCGCCCGGAAGGGTCCGAAGATCACGGTCCGCTTGACCCCGTTCTCCCGGTCGGACCAAGAGGTCTCCGCCTTCACGGCCGCGCTCGTCGAGCGGGTCGCCCGGGCGGCGCCGATGACGCCCCTCCATCTCGGGCCGAGCCGACATCAATGGATCGCCGCATGGATCGGGGCGATCGTCTCCGGGGCCATCCTGCTCGCGGCCGGCTGGACTCTCGCCGCCGGGGGCTCCGCTGCGCCGCTGCTGCCGTCTGTCGCGATCGCGGTCGTCAACCTGGTCGTCGCCGCGCCGATTCTGAAGTCCGGCCGCCCGCATGAAGGGAGTGTCGGCAGGGCCGCCGCGGAGGGGATCCGACATCGGGCGTCGCGGCGGTTCGGAGCCGCGCCTTGGGTTGGCCCGCTTTGACGTTCGGCGGCTGATGCGGCGATGACCGCGCCGCCGGCCGCAGAAGATAGCGACAGGCGCCGAGGCCGCGCCGTCGCGACGCCTTCTTCCGACCGAAGCGATCGGACGATGAAGGGCTCACCCCGGGATCGTCAAGGCGACGTCGCGGTCGCCGGAATGCCGGAGCGCGCGACGTAAGAACCTTTCCGGAATTTACCGTCTTACGTCCCGCCGCCGCGGTTGCGTCGCCGCCCCTCGCGCGGGAGCATGCGGCGCTTGCTCCCGGGGCGGGCGCGCACAGCCGTCGCGTCTTGCGTCAACCGACTCCGGTTCGCTGCGGTCGCCGAAACCCCCGGCGGGAGGGACGAACTTGCTTGAGATAACGCCGCTGATGCGCGCAGCCGCGCTCGCCCTATTCGCGGGAGCCGCGCTTCCCGCCTCCGCGTGCGACGGCGTGTCGATCTCGGGCGCAAGAGCTCTCGAGTTCGGCGCTCTCGCGGTCAAGCCGCGGCGTTCCGGCTTCGTCGAGGTCGCCGCGAACGGCCGCCCCGCGACCTCGGCCGAGGCGATTTCGTTCCGCGGCGTCCCGGCTGCAGGCGAGTTCACCGTGAGCGGGCCCGCCGGTCGCACCGTGGTTGTCGAAGCGGTGGCTCTCGAAGATCCTGCGGAGCGGGTGGCCCCCGCCGCGCTTTCGGAGCTGATCTTCCGCTTTCCGGGGGGAACAAGGCGGCTACCGGCCTCCGGGAGCCATGTCGAGGTCGGGCTCCCGCAGCGTAGCCGCGGCGAAGGCGTCGCGTCGGTGCGGATCTCGGTGGGGGCGGTGATGCGGATCCGCGCGGTCGCGCGACCCGTCGATCTCGACATCGCGGTTTCGCTCTCATGTGTCGATCTTCGTTGAGGCCGCTCTGTTGGGGGCGGCGACCGACGCCCGCACCAAAGCGGTGCAGGCGTCTGCGAACTCGGCGAAGGGCGTCTTGATGATCGGCGTACCCGACGCGCCGAACACCCTCGCTATGGCCTCGGTCAGCGGCCCGACCGCGCCCCGCGGGAGATCCAGTGCGCCGAGGTCCTCGGCGATCGCCGCTTCCTTAGCGTCCAGATAACAGACCTTGTCCTCGGTCCGGGCGGCGGCCGCGTCGCCGACGCGGACGGCGACGAACGGGGAGGCGCCGGGTTCCCGCTCAGGGCCGAAGGCGGCCGCGGCGAGCATCTGGCCGAACAGCACATGCGGCGGATGGCCCGGCGTCCGCAGCAGGAACAGGAACGGCGTCGCCTTGGCGGCGGCGTCGGGATCCGTCGCATGACAGGCGAGAAGGCCGCCCGAAAGCTCCGCTCTGCCGCGCACATCGATCACGTGCTGCTCCTGAAACTTCTCCCGGTAGGTCAGGTCGTAGCGCCCCTCGGGCCGCGGCGCGATCCGGAGCACGCCGCGCACGAGGCTGCCCCGGTAATAGCGGGAATAGGCATGGCTATAGGTCACATAGCTTCCGCTCGCGGGGTCGGGCCCGGCTGGTGCGGCGGCGCGGCGCCCTTCGAGCGTCGACAGAACCGCCTCGAGCGCCGCCGGGTCGGCCGCCAGAACGTCGACCAGTTCGTCGGCGAAGGCGGCCGGTGACGCCGCCGCGATCCAGGCGCCACCGCGGGCCGATCCGATGACCATGGCCCAATCGTCATAGAAGCGGTGATCGCGTGGGCGTGCGACGCCGCGCATCCACTTGCGCGCCCGCTCCACCTCGAAGGCGGTTCGCGGGTTCACGGCGCGGAAGCGCGCGGCGAGTTCCTTGAGGCTTCCGCAGTGCAGCGCCCTCTGCGTGAGCCTGAGCTTGTGCGCCAACGACACTGTCCCGTATCCCCCCTTTCTGTCGTACCTGTTTTCGGGCGAGCCGAATTCCAGCAGTGAAATTGCAGCACACCCTGGGTAATCTCCAATAGAAATTGTATGCTGATTGGGGATTTCCGGAAATTCCCGCACTGCTACATTTATGATCATCTCGTGTATGCGCTAGAGCATTGATGCCTGGCTGCAATGCAGTGCTTAAGATGGCGACGAAGACTAAGCGATAGTTTACGTGGTGCGTGCGGCGGGAAGGTCCGTACGCCGCGCCCGCAACCGGAAAGGCTTACCATGCGCAACACCCGCCTCCTTCTCTCCGCCGCCGTCGCGGCGGCGCTCGCCGCCCCGGCCGCCGCCGAGACGGCCAGCACCACCCTCGACGTCACCGTCGCGCTGCAGCCCGCCCTGACTGTGAGCTGCACAGACACGGACTTCGGCATCGTCCGGGTTCGGCCGTCGGCGCAGACTAACACCTCAATCATCACATTCACCGATGCGAACACGGTGGCGATAACTTCTGACGGCGGCGGCGTGTCGCTGAGCGGAACCCCCTCCGCCTCGACGTGCACCGTGTCGGGCTCGTCGGCGGCCAATGGCTCCACGTTGTTCATTAGTGATAACATAGGTTCGCGTACCTTCGGCGCGGCGGCCGAGGGCGGGCCTTCAACAGCAGCAAATCTGAGTTTCAGCTCAAGTCAGTATAATGATGGTTCCGATGTTACGGTGACCGACGGCTCCGCGACCTTCACGTTCATTACTGGTATATTTATCCCGAGCGGCATCGTGGCCGACAACTTCGGCAACTACGTCACGACGGTCACGATCACTGTCGACGACAACATCTGACGCCGACCGTCGCTCCGGCGCGGGGGGGCGGTCTCCGTTCCCGCCCCCCGCGCCGGCCTTCTTCCCCGCGGCCCCTCGCAAGGAAACTACGATGCGGAACACCCGCCTCCTTCTCTCCGCCGTCGTCGCGGCGACGCTCGCCGCCGAGGTCGCCGCCGAGACGGCGAGCACCACCCTCGACGTCACCGTCGCGCTGCAGCCCGCGCTGACCCTCACCTGCAGCGGCGCGGATTTCGGCGTGATCCGCGTGCAGAGCGGCGCCCGGGGCGGCGAGGGCGAAGTCGTGCTCTCGGCGTCGAACCAGCGGTCGATCACGTTCGGGTCGGGCGTCTCGCTGGGCGCCGCGGGCGCGCAGGGAGCGTTTTGTACCCTGACCGGATCCTCGGCGCCGACCGACACCGAGGTGCAACTCACGTTTCTGCAGACGCCGGGCACGGCGCTCACGGGCGCGGCTGTCAACGGCGCCGATGCGCCCGTCACGGACGGCGGCAACGTCGAGATCAGCTTTCTCGGCGGCAACAACGGCTCGCTCGTCGTCAACGGCACGGCGATCTTCAACGACGTCACCATCGGCATCAAAATCCCCGACAACCTGACCGCGGCGAATTTTGGCGGATATAGCACGCAGCTCACCGTATCGGTTGACGACGGCGTCTGACGCTCCGGCGCGTTCACCCCGTTACCCCAATTTCAAGAGGACCGAATGCGCAGACAGCTTCTCTTCGCGGCCACGGCGGCCGCCCTCGCCGCGCCAGCGTCGGCCGAGACGGCGAGCACCACCCTCGACGTCACCGTCTCGCTGCAGCCGGCGCTGACGGTCACCTGCGACCCGGCGGATTTCGGCGTGCTGAAGCTCGCCACGGGGAACCGGGGCGGCGTGACGCGGGTGCAGCTGCTGTCGGACGGCACGCGCATCTTCTTCGGCGCCGCCAACGGCGTGTCCTTCGGCGCCGCCGGCGCCTCAGGCCCCAGCTGCACCATGGAAGGCTCCGCCGCCGGTGATGGCGAAACGGCCTCGATCAGCATGGACATCGGCACGGGCTCCATGTCCGGCGACGCTGTCGGCCAGATCGCGGCCCCGTCCGCCGCCGCCGCCGTTAAGGTGTTCGGCACGACGACCGCAAACGCGACCGTGGCCTCTGGAAGCGCCACCTTCGACGCGCTCGCCGTGACCATAGAGGTTCCGAACAATCTGACTGCGGACAACTACGGCGGCTACGCCGGGACCATCGAGGTCGCCGTGGACGACGGCGTTGGCGGCTGAGCGCCGCGCCGAGGCCTTCCGCTCCGACGCCGGCGTTCAGGGCGACGACCACAGGCCGCGACCGGCCAGCGCCGGCAACACGAGGAGACCTTGCCCATGACGCTCTGGGGTCCGTTCCGTCTTCGGCTCGCACGCGCTTGCGCGCCGGCGCTGGCCGCGGCGCTCGCCGTCGCGCCCTCGGCCGCGCAGGACATATCGGTGTCCGTCTCGGACAATGTGATCGTCCTTTCGGACCGCAAGCGTTCGGGCGGCATCGAAATGTTGAGCATGACGCCGGACGCGCTGGAATTCTCCGTCGCGGCGGCGGGGGCGCCCGAGGGCGCGCGCGACGGCTCAGAGCACCTGCGCTGGTCTCCGCCGCGCGCGCTGGTCCCGCCGAACCGGGGAGTCCCGCTGCGCGTGTCGTTCCGCCCGCCAGAGGGGCTGGAGCCGGGCGAATACGTCGCGCGGCTGAACGTGCAGTCCCGCCCCGCCAACCCGCCTCCGGTCGTCCAGCCGGCGGAGGCGCCCGAGGGCGGCGCCGGCCTGTCGGTCAGGGTGCCGATCGTCCCGGTGCTGCCGGTCACGATCTATATCCGGCACAAGATCGACCCGCCCGCGCTCGAGGTGGAGCGGTTCGAGCCCGCGCGCGGCGACGCCGACATGCTGGGGCACTTCCTCGTCCGCAAGCCGGCGGGCGTCAGCTTCGTCGGGACCGTCGCAGTGGTGGCGGAGACTGACGGTTCCGTGCTGTCGCGGGGGCGGCTGCGCCTCGGCCAGACCATCACGGAAAGCCGGGTCGCCGTGCCGCGCGGCGACGGCCAGCGCGGGGTCGCCGGCGCCGTCTGCCTCCGTGTCTGGCGCGATTTTCCGGAACAGGGCGAACCCGACACCGTTCGCTGCAACTGAAGACGGCGCCTGCGCGCCCACGCCCCGAGAACCCGGAGACGCCTCGCGCTCTGGCGAAGAGGACGCGTCCCCATGTCAAGAGTCGTTCGGGTGGCCCTCATACTGGCCATGGCGGCGTTCGCGCGCCCCATCGCCGCGAGCGAAACCGTTCTTCTCGTGGCGGTTTCGGTAAACGGGCGCGGCGCCTCCGAGTTCGAGGACGTCGCGGTCACCGAAACGGGCGCGCTGCTCGTGCCGGTCGTCGCGATCGTACGGGCCGCCGAGGGCCTTGTCGATGTCGCCGACGACGGCTCCGTCACCCTGCAACTGCCGCCGGCGGACGGGACGATCCGGATCGATGCAAGATCCGAGCGGCTTCAGGTGAACGGCCGCGCTCGGGAATGGGCGCCCGAAACGGCGATGCTCGTCGATGGCCGGCCGCTCGTCGCCTCGGGCCTGATCGCGGAGGTCTTCGGCCTGGAGACGACGCTTTCGCAGGACGCCTCGACGCTCGAAGTCGTGAGCGCGAGGCCGCTGCCCGCAGATCTCCGCGCCATGCGGGAGCGGCGTTGGAGCACTTTCGGCCTCGACAGTCGAGAAGAGCCGGTCGCCGTCGCCGTCGAGACGCCCTACGTCATGCTCGCGCCTCCGGAGGGCGAGCTGCAGCTGGGCCTGTCGGTGAACTCCGGGGGCGACCTCGGCGCGACGGCCTCGGGACGATTCGAGATGGAGGCCCTGCGCCTCGGTCACCGCGTCAGCTTCTCGGGGGACAAGGACGGCGGGATCGGGAGCCTCCGGTGGACGAGTGGTCGGAGTTCCCCGACCGGCGGCGTGTTCGGCGTCGATCGCCTTTCCCGCGCCGAGATCGGGGACGTCGAAGGTCTCTGGGCCCCGCTGGTGCGCTCCGGCGGCCAAGGGCGCGGGCTGCGGCTGAGCAGCGACGTGTTCGAGCGCGACTCTCGCTTCGACGTCTCCCAAGTCGCCGGCGACGCCCCCCCCGGCTGGGACGCCGAACTCTATCTCGGCTCCACCTTGATCGACTTCCAGCGGGTCGGCCCGGAAGGGCGCTTCGCCTTCGAGGATCTGCCCCTCTTTGGCGGGGCCAACGATTACCGCGTGGTCCTCTACGCGCCGGACGGCCGGACGCGCGAGATCTCGGCGACGCGGACGATCGCAGCAGGAGCCCTGCCCGCAGGGGAATGGCGGTTCGACGGAGTGCTGCTGGAGCGCGGAGCTCCCGTGTTCGATCTGGCCGGCGACGGCGTCGACGAGGGGCCCAGCCTGCAGTTCGCCGTCGACTACGGCGTTGACAGCGCGCTGACCCTTGGCGCCTTCGGCTTCTTCGACCTGGAGGCCGGCGCGGAAGGCTCGGAGCCGACGCGCCATTTGGGGCTGCTCGCCCGATCCGGCCTCGGGCCGGTCACGGCCCAGGCAGGCTTCGCTCTGGACTCGAACGGCTTCTCCGCCGCGGAACTCGCCACCGCCGTTGGCCTCAGGTCCGTTGGTCTCCATGCCCGATACCGCCGCTTCGACGTGGGTTTCGACAGCCCGGTCAAGCGCGAGGCAGGCGGCGACGCCCTCCAGTCGTTCAGGGTCGGGGCCTCGACTGCGCTCGGGTGGCTTGGGTCGATATCCGCTGAGTACGAATGGGTCGACTTGGTCGGGGGCGAGACCGAGGAACGCATCGACGCCTCGTTTAGGCATCGTCTCGGGCCGATAAGCTTCTCCCATGTCGGAGAGCTGTGGCGGGTCGGCGGCGCGGATCGGGTCCAGTTCTCTTCGCTCGCGTCTCTTTCGCTCTTCGGCGCCAACGCGCGGCTGCGCGCAGAGGGCTCGATGGAGACCTCGGGCGACCCCCGCCTCGATCGTCTGGAGGCCGCGCTGACCTCGCGGATCGGCCGCGACGCGAACCTCGCCGTCTCGTCGAGCTACGATCTGAACTCTGGCGCGCACGCCACGAATGGCAGCCTCGCGTGGGATACTGAGTTCGGCTCCTTCGGCGTGGCCGCGTCTCTCGACGACCGGGGCGGATGGTCGGCCAACTTTGGCGTCGGCGTCAGTTTCGGTGGCGACACGAGGACGGGCGCGTGGCCGGTGCTGCGCGACAGGAAGGAAACCGACCGGGGGATGGCGAGGCTGCGCCTCGCCGGCGTCGACGGAACGCCCTTCGCCGGCGGGGACGGCGAGTCCGGCGCAGGCGCCTCGGTGGCGCTCCTCGTCGATGGCCGGCCTGGCAGCGCGCCGATCGACGAGACGGGCGCGGCGATCATTTCCGGTCTCGCTCCGGGGAGAGCGACTCTCATCGAACTGACGGGGCTCGACGACGCGGACCCGTTTCTCGCGCTGAGCCCCGCCGCGGCGTCGGTCTCGCCGAGACCCGGGGTTCCGGCGGAACTGTCCGTCGCCGTGGCGCCCGGCGCGATGCTGTCGGGACGAGTGATCGCCTCGACGGCGAACGGCGAGAGCGGAACAGCCCATGCGACGGTCGTACTGGAGCGGAGCGACGGAACCTCGCGGCAGACGACCCGGAGCCTCACGGGCGGCTATTTCCTCTTCGAAAACGTCTTTCCGGGCGACTGGATCGTGCGCGTGGAGGACCACGAAGCCGGGGTTCCGGGACTGCGTTCAGGGCTCGCCGTCACCCTCGCTCCGGACGAGATGCGCGACGACCTCGTCCTCGTGAAAACCGGCGGCGGATAAACCATCGGTGGTAGACCGCACTCCGTCAGGCGCCGCATCGCCCCGGGTGATGGCCTACAAGGAGGCCGCGCCCGGAGCCCTTGCGTAGCGCAGCACGCGGCCGGGCCGCCGCGGGGCGGCAATCGCCCGTTCTCGATAGAGGTTCGGTTTGCAAGACTTGTAGCCCGAACCGGAGACGACGATGGCTACAAGAGAATGACGCTGAACGAGATGGTTCGGAAGGACGCCGCGATAACCGGCCACGGAACCGCACGCTCATCCGGCCAGGGCCGGGTGATTCCCCGCCATTGGCACGTTTCACTTTTTCGATGGTTGGTCCGGGGTCGAAAGGATGTACGGCTTGGAGTTGTATTCGAAGGTCCGGATGGCTGAGCTGCCGTATGGCGTGAGCCGGCCCACAGCGGCCCGGCGGTTCGGAATTGACTGTCAGGCGGTCGCGAAGTCGGTTGGGCGCGCCAGGCTGCAAAGATGCGATGGAGGCCGGCGTCGAGCATCTCATTCGGATTCCGTTTCCGCGGATACTTCCCGGCTCACCTCCCGCGCCAGCGTCGTCCCCTTCGCGAGCCTGCGCGCGAGCGCATCGACGAAGCCCGCATAACGCTCCCTGCCCTTGGCCTGGGCGGCGTCGCGGAGCTCGGCATGGATCGGCGGCGTGGCGATGAGCCAGAAGCGGATGAAGAGCGCGAGCGCCTCGGCGGCGATCTCCTGATCGCGTTCGAGGCGCTCGATGGCGCGGGTCAAGCGGTCGAGCCGGCGGGTGATGGCGGCTTCGTTCTGCTCGGCGCCGTCGGGCGAGAGGAAGGAGGCGAGGGCGGCCTCGACGATCCGCGTGGTGGGAACGCGGCGCCGGGCGGCGAGCGCCTCGAGGTCGTCGGCGAGCCGGGCGTCGAGATAGGCGGTGACCTTCTGCTTGCGCATGGCGGCGTTCCTCAGAGATCGATCCCGTCATCCGGATCCATCGCGGCCTGCCGCGCGACGTTCCGGAATCGGGCGCGAAGGGCGCGGGCGCGGGCGGCTTCGTCATCGGCGTCGTCATCGGGCGCGACGAACTCCGCCTCGGGCGCGGCGCGATCGGGGGCGATGTCCTCGTGTTCGGGGAGGTCGGGCGCGCGTCGGATGCCGCCGTCCTTGTCCTCTGAATCAGCATCGGTAGCTGCAGGCGCCGTTGCAGGCGCTGCGATCAGGGGCAGCGCGCTCCAGTCGTCAGCCGGCGCCCCGGCGGCCGGGATCGGCACGGACTGCCCCGGCGGCGAGGTGACCCGCACCTTCAACTGCGCGTCGAGATAGTATCGGACCTTGCGTGCCCGGATCGGCGGCGCGCCGGAGACCAGCACGATCTCGTCCTCTGGCGGCAGCTGCATGATCTCGCCCGGCGTCAGGAGCGCCCGCGCCGTCTCCTGCCGCGAGACCATGAGATGCCCGAGCCAGGGCGAGAGGCGGTGCCCGGCGTAGTTCTTCATCGCCCGGAGCTCGGTCGTGGTCCCGAGGGCGTCGGAGAGCCGCCGCGCGGTCCGCTCGTCATTGGTCGCGAAGGCGACGCGGACATGGCAATTGTCGAGGATCGCGTTGTTCGGCCCGTAGGCCTTCTCGATCTGGTTCAGCGACTGGGCGATCAGGAAGGCCTTCAGCCCGTAGCCCGCCATGAAGGCGAGCTGGCTCTCGAAGAAGTCGAGCCGCCCGAGCGCCGGGAACTCGTCGAGCATGAAGAGGAGGCGATGCCGGCGCCCTTTCGCCTCCAGCTCCTCGGTCAGGCGGCGGCCGATCTGGTTCAGGATCAGCCGCACCAGCGGCTTGGTGCGCGAGATGTCGGAGGGCGGCACGACGAGGTGCAGCGTCACGGGGCGCGGCCCGGCGACGAGGTCGGCGATCCGCCAGTCGCAGCGGGAGGTGACGGCGGCGACGACCGGGTCGCGGTAGAGGCCGAGGAAGGACATCGCGGTCGAGAGGACGCCCGAGCGCTCGTTCTCCGACTTGTTGAGGAGTTCGCGCGCGGCTTGCGCCACGACGGGATGCGGCCGGTCCCCGAGATGGGGCGTGCGCATCATCGCCGCGAGCGTCGCCGCGATCGGGCGGCGCGGATCCGAGAGGAAGGTCGCGACCCCGGCCAGCGTCTTGTCGCGCTCGGCATGGAGCACGTGCAGGATCGCGCCCACCAGAAGCGAGTGGCTGGTCTTCTCCCAATGGTTCCGCCGCTCAAGCTGGCCTTCGGGGTCGACGAGGATGTCGGCGATGTTCTGGACGTCGCGCACCTCGCGGGCGCCGCGGCGGACTTCCAGGAGCGGGTTGTAGGCGGCGGAGCCCGCGTCGGTCGGATCGAAGCGGAGGACCGGGCCGAGGCGGGCGCGCCAGCCGGCGGTCAGGGTCCAGTTCTCGCCCTTGATGTCGTGGACGATGGCGGAGCCGGGCCAGGTCAGGAGGCTCGGGATGACGAGGCCGACGCCCTTGCCCGAGCGGGTCGGCGCGAAGCAGAGAACGTGCTCGGGCCCGTCGTGACGGAGGTAGCGCCGTTCGAGCCGCCCGAGCACGACGCCGTCCTCGCCGTAGAGCCCGGCGGCGGTCACATCGGCGGGCGTCGACCAGCGGGCGGAGCCGTAGGTGGTGACGTCGCTCGCCTCGCGGGCGCGGAGAACCGAGAGGAGAATGGCGACGAGGATCGCGGCGATCCCGCCCGAGGCGGCGATCACGGCGCCCTCGACGAAGATCGCCGGGGCGTAGGCATCGTACCAGTACCACCAGAGGAAGAGATCCCAGGGCCGGTAGACCGGCCAGCCGAAGAGATCGGCCATCGGCGCGCCGAGCGCCGGCTGGTGGCCGAGGCGGAAGGCCGTCCATTGCGTCGCGGCCTGGAGGAAGACGAGGACCACGAGGCCGACGATCAGGATCTGGCCCCAGAGGATCGTGGTGGCGGAGGAGGCGGCGGGACGATACATCGGCGGTCCTTCCGGTCAGAGGGCGAGGCCGCGGCGGCGGCCGAGGTCCCAGTCGACGCCGCCGCCCGCCCCGACGGTTCCGGCCACCGAGCGGCCGAGGTGACGGTCGAGCTGCGGCGACCAGGGGACGAGGGAGAACCCGAGGCTCCCCTCCGGACCGAAGCCCTCGATCATCGCGAAGCGGCCCGAGGCGAGGTCGAGGCGGCGGCGGAAGGTTCCTTCGACCGGATCGCCCTCTTGCGGGCGGTGGCGCGGCAGGCCGGTCTCGGCGGAAAGGCGGGCGGCGGCCGTCTCGAGCTCGCGGGCGCGCAAGGTGGCGAGGAGGTCAGAAGCGAAGACCACCCGCCGGCCCTGTCGCTGCGCCAAGCCTTCGGCGACGAGCCGCTCGGCGCGCCGATCGAGCGCGTCGCGCACTTCCGCGCCGAAGCCCGAGCCGCTCAGCGGAGCCGGGTCGCGGACGAGCCGGATGCGGTCGAGCCAGGTCGCGCCCCCGGCTTCGATCTGGGCGGCGAGATCGAGGTCGGACCGGCCGACCACCGCCAGCCGGGCGCGCTCGCCCGCCTTCGGCGTCCAGAGCCGGGTCTCGACGACGCCGCCGGGCGCGGTGTCGCCGGTCGCCTCGATGTCGGGGAAGCGTAGATGATGGACCCGCCCGTCGACCCCGTCGATGATCGCAAAGCCGCCGCCGTGCTGCTCGTCCTGCAGGCCACGCGCGACGAGCCGCCCGAGAATGGGCGAGGCTGGCACGCCCTCGATGACGAAGTCGGAGGCGCTGCGCACCGGGCCGCCCGCCATGGCCCGGTGCATCGTCCGGATGATGTCGCCTCGGAGGGCGAGGTCGCGGAGCGTCGCTTCCGCCCCGGACTTCAGCTTCCAGATTGCGGGCAGGACCGGCGTCGCCAGCCCCAGTCGCTCCAGCTTGCCGGCGCGGCCGATCATCAGGCGGCGGAGTTCGGGATCGCGCGGCTCAGGCGCGCCGCGGCGGAGATCGACGACGCCGGCGTGGTCGTCGGCAAGCGCGCGCAAGGAGCGGTCGAGATCGGTCCAACGCTCGGCATTGACCTGGCGCTCCAGATCTCCCGCGATCTCGCGCGCGCTGCGGGGGCCGAGTTCAAGCCCGACCAGCGCCTTGGCCCGGGAGCGCAGCCCGTGGGCGATGTAGTCGCGCGCGATGACGAGGTCGCGTCCATCCTCGGCCTTGCCCCGGACCAGGATGTGGACATGAGGATTGTCGGTGTTCCAGTGATCGACCGCCGCCCAGTCGAGCCTTGTGCCGAGGTCGCGCTCGGCCTGGGCCATCAGGTCGCGGGTGAAGGCGCGGAGGTCCCCGAGCCGATGAGCGTCCTCGGGCGAGACGATGAAGCGGAAGTGATGCCGGTCGTCCTCGCAAGCAGAGGCGAAGGCGCGGCCGTCGACACCGTCACCGTCGCGCCCGAAGAAATCGGCGTTCCGTCCGTCCCGGCCGACCCCGTCGCGCTGCAGATAGAGGATGTGCCGGGCGAGCGGGGCGGATCTGAGCTTCGCGCCGCCATGCCGGACGATGCGGGCCTTGACGAGGACGCGGCGGCTGGAGCGGGAGAGCCCCGCGGCGGTGCGGGCGAAGCGACCGCGTCCGCCGGTCGCCCCGGCGCGGTCCGCTGCGCCGAAACGATGGCCGGCATGCCCCTCCTTCCGGGCCGCGCGCATGACCTCGGCGACGAAGCGGGTGGCCCGGCGGGGCGAGGGGCCGCCGTCGCGGATGCGCCCGGGGCGGATGCGGAGATCGTCGTCGCCGCGCGTCACGCTCCCGCCTCCGCGCGGGTAGCGCCGCCGCGCCGAAAGCCGCGCGGTCTCAGGGGCTTGGGCCTCGCATTGCCGCATCGGTGCGGTGGGCGCCGCGCAAATGTCGCCACAAGAACAACAACATGCGAGCCGCCTGCGGCGCCGCTTTTATCTTGCGATCCTTCCCGTTGGGCCTGCGCCGATCCTGCCCGGCCTGCCGAACCTGCGACATCGCAGGCCGGAACGCGCCAGAACGGGGACGGGGAGCTCACGGGGCTCTCCGGATCTGGAGCGGCGCAAAGAGCTCTGGAGGAGCCGTTCCCCCTGCGCTCCCGGACCGGTCATCGGCGTCAGGGCGACGTGCGCCCCACCCCGCAACGAAGAGCGGAGCATCGCGCCAGTCAGGTGCGACTTGATGGGCGAGCGGCGGCGGCGGAACGTCGGCGACTTCGCCGATCATCGGCGCCAGGACGGCGACGTAGTCGCGCGTCTCGCGCGGCAAGGGGCGCCCCGTTGCGAGGTGCTCTGCGTAGCGCCCCGGCCCTGCATTGTAGGCGGCGAGGAAACCCGGCGTGCCGAAGCGGTCGTGCATCGCGCGCAGGTACGCCGCGCCCGCGAGGATGTTGTCGCGCGGATCGAAAGGGTCGTCGCCGAGCCCGTGGGCGGCGCGGAGCTCGGTCCAGGTGGCGGGCATGACCTGCATCAGCCCCATGGCGCCGGCGCGGCTGACCGCAAGCGGATCGCCGGCGCTTTCGACGGCGATGACGGCGCGGATCCAGTGCGGCGGCAGGCCGAAGCGCTCCGCGGCCTCGGCGACATGGCGGTCGATCTCCGGCGCGGCCTCGGCGACGGCGCGCGTCTTCACCGTTTGCCCGAAGGTCGGCCGCGGCGCGAAGATCGCGCCGGCGAGGAGCAGCGCGGCTGCGATCCCAGTGCAGGCGGCGCGGCGGGAGTTTGGCCGACGAACGAGCATCGCCTCAGCCTCCCCTAGTCCAGATCGGCCGCGCGCGGGCGACGATTGAGGCGAAAGCCGTCGGACCGAGATAACGGCCGTCGAGGCTGCCCGGCGTATCTGCCAGCAGGAGAAACACCTCTCCCTTGGCGAGCCTGCGGCAGCCCCGCCAGCGTGGCATCGGCCGTCCATGGCTGTCGGCGACGGCGGCCGTGGCGACAGCAAAACCGTCGATCAGTATCGCGCGGCCGGACCGGCAGATCATAGCGCCAGGCAGCGCCGTGACGCGCTTCAAGAGCATGGCGCTCCGCCCGAGATAGCCCCGCGACGCGGCCCAGTCGGCGCGATCGGGCGGCAGCCGCACGGCGACCAGATCGCCGACGGCGAGCGCCTCTGGAGGCGTCAGCGCATAGAGCCCGATCGGCAGGCTGGCGGAGGCGTTCCAGAGGAACCGCGGCGCCCGATCCGGCAGCGACGCGACTATGAGCGCGATGGCGACGCCCGCACCGAGAAGAGGAGGAGCGGCGCGGGTCATGGCGCCAGTCCGCGACGCTTCAGCCAGGCGGCGTGCCGGGCCGGCGCGTAGAGGCGTGGCGTCAGGCCCGCGGTCAGCCGGTTGTGGAGGTGCCGCCAATGATCCGGGCAGGCGTCTTCCGGCGCGACGCCGCAGCTCTCCACCCGCTCGATGGCGGCGAGCGCCGCCTCGACCTTCGGCCAGCCGGAGAGCCGCAGGAGGATCTCGCCGCCGGGCGTCACGAAGGGCACTGTCGCGCAGGGCGCGCCCGCCTCGACGGTGCGCAGGATGTCGATCCGGCTCTCGACCGTGCCATAGGCGTTCGACGCCCAGCGGATCAGCGCGAAGACGGCGCCGGGATCGAAGGAGACGCGCCTCTCTGCTCGCGTCAGGATCGTCTCCTCGGCGATCCGGCCGAAGCGGATCCAGCGTTCGACGCGCCCCTCGTCCCAGGTGAGATCGACAGTCGTGCGCATCGCGTCAGCGCCCCCTCTGAGTGTTCGGGGTGCGCAGATAGGCGGGCGCGAGGGCGGCATGGCGCTTGGCGGGCGGCAGGGTCTCGCCGCTCTCGTCCGAGGTCGAAGTCTTGCCGCCCCGGGCGACCCAGGCCTGCAGGTCGTCGAGCGCATAGACGACGCGCCCGCCGATCTTCGAATAGCGCGGACCGGTGCCGTAGGTCCGGTGCTTCTCGAGCGTGCGGCCGGAAAGACCGAGGAAGCGCGCCGCCTCCGGCGTGCGGAGATAGCGCGGCGGCAGGGACGGGTTCGGATCGGGCATGGCGAAGGGCCTCCGGATGCTCGGGCCCGCCGCGGAGTTGCGCCGGGCTATCGGAGGCGAGTGAAGCGAAGATCGGCGTGAAGGGGGGATGACGAAGATCGATCCCGGGAATCGTCACCCCGTGTCATCGGGCGTTTGGGGGCGGCGGATCGGTCTCGATCCGGCCGGTCAGTCGTCGCGCCGTCGGCGTCCCGTCGGACGCCGGCCGAGAAGAAGGGCGCGGTAGCCGTCTTCCGTCAGGCGCCGTCCATGCGCGATCAGGCGGACGACCTGGGCCTTCAGCGGGCTCGTCTTCCAGGGCTCGGCGCCGACGCGGGCCTCGCCATAGAGATGCTCGGCGATGGTGCGGAGGACCGCCTCCGCCTCGCGCCCGTCGAGCGCGCGAAGCGCCATGGCGATGCGTCGGCGCTGCTGTCGCGTCAGCGGATCGGGCGGCGCCCGAAGGCCCATCAGCCGCGCCCGGAGACGCGCGGCGTTCGCGCGCCGGGCAGGCCAGCGGTCGTCGAAAGGCAGGAGGATTCCGACAGGCTTGCGGAGATCGGCGGGACGGAGGGCCAGCAACTCGCCGGTCTTCAACCGGAGGAAGAGCAGGCCGTCGGCCTCGCGGCGGAGATCGATCCCGTCCGGATCGAGCGTGACAGAGTCGCTGTCCGGCTCCGTCGCTGGAGCGAGCAGCGTCACCGCGGCGGGCGCCGCCTTCGGCGTCCAGAACACCGGCGCGCTGGGCGCCGCCAGCTCCGGATCAACCGGGAAATCGCAACCCCCAGCTGGCCGGGGAGGCGAGCCCCCGTCCCAGCAGGGGGTACTCCTTCCTGTAGCGGCTGTTGCGGCGCAGGCACTCCCAGGCGAGGCCCGAGAGGTCGAGCCCGTCGAAGACGTCGTAGGCGTGATCGTCCCGCCAGTCCCGCGTCATGGCGATGCTCCGCGCCTCGGTTAGCCGGAACCTGAAGGGAAATAGGGTCGGCGCTGCTGCGCGTCCACCGATTGAAGGCCAGGGAAATACAACTTTAGCGCGAGACCGGCTCTGCAGCGGAAGTTCGACGCCGGCGTCAGTCCTCGCGCTCGGCCAGCAGCAGGCGATAGCCGATCTCGGTCATCCAGCGTGCGCGGGCAAGGTGCGTCTCGACGACGTCGCGCGCGCGGTCAGGCTCGGCCTCGGCGTCGATGTCGAACAGAACCTGCGCCATCTCCGCCAGAGTCGCGCCGCTCTCCTCGGCGTCGAGCAGGCGCATATAGAGCTTGACGTTGGAGCGATCATACACGGTCAGGGCGTCGCCCTGCGGCGCGGTCGCTGCTCTGCCTGTCGTATTCGGCGCCGACATGTGCCCCCTTGGCGCCCGGCAGGACGCTAGTGAAACATCCTCCACGAACCCGTCCGAACGCA
>JAUHWJ010000233.1 GCA_030424705.1 Alphaproteobacteria bacterium
TACACGGTCAGGGCGTCGCCCTGCGGCGCGGTCGCTGCTCTGCCTGTCGTATTCGGCGCCGACATGTGCCCCCTTGGCGCCCGGCAGGACGCTAGTGAAACATCCTCCACGAACCCGTCCGAACGCAAGCCTGGTGCGGACTACTCGCCATATGAGCATTATAGTGCGTCGCACGGAAATACGCGACACGTTTTGTGTCTGCGGATGGATATCCGCGCCGTGTTCGGTCGAAACCTGAAATTGCACCGGCGGCGCGCCGGCCTCAGCCAGGCCGCGCTCGCGGCGCTGATGGAGGTCGACCGCGCGCATGTCAGCGCCATGGAGCGCGGCAGGCAGAACGTCACCATCGTGACGTTGTGGCACGTCTCGATGGCGCTCAACGTTGAGCCGGCGATGCTGCTGGAGCGTCAGGAGTCGGAGGATGAGCAGCAGTCCGCGATGTGATGCGTTCGGCGGATTGCGCTTGGAGCAATCACCTACGAAAAAAACCTTGGGAAAAAGGGACCTTCGCCGCGACAAGACCAAAGGTCGGCTCTCAAGACAAAGACGTCATCCCGCAGATGAGATACGCCTCGAGGCGCACCTGGTCCCGGTCGGTGGGGCAAGTCGGAGGCACGATAGAGCGGTACGAAGGGCAGGGGGAGAAGCGACCGGGGCCGAGACTGAACCTTCTAGATCCTTTACCGGGTCTCTAGCGCCACAATCGCATCGACTTCCACGGCGGCATTTCCAGGAAGCCCCGCCACGCCGACGGCCGTCCTCGCATGTCGTCCCGCTTCACCGAAGACAGCCACGAACACCTCTGTCGCACCGTCCACCACGTCGGGGCTCCGGTCGAAGCCTGCGACGCAGTTGACGAAGCCGCCGAGCCGCAGCACCGTCCGGACGCGGTCCAGATCGCCGTCGCACGCCAGCCTGAGCGTGAAGAGAAGGTTGAGCGCGCAAACCCTGGCGGCTTCGCGGGCGGACGCGACATCGGCGCCTCCGGGGCCCACCGGGCCCGCGCAGACGACCCGGCCGTCCCACTCGCAGGTCTGACCGGCGAGGTAGACGACATCGCCGTGCCGCCGGAACGGCAGGAAGTCGCCCTGCGGAGTCCATGGGGGCGGCAGCGTCAGTCCGAGTTCCGTGAGCCTGCGGTCGATACGTCCCATCGCGGTTCCTCCGTCAAGTCGGCCGAAGCCGGTCATGGGACCGGCCGAGCCCGGAAAGATCGGGGACGAACTCCACCTCTCCGCCCCAGTCGGCGACGTGGCTGTAGCGGGACGTGGCCCCTTGGCCGGCCGTCTCCAGCTCCGCCTCGGTCTCGGCGTCGGACAGCAGGACAAAGGACGCGCCCCGCGGGTCCAGCGGGTATGACGGCGAATGCCAGCACTCCCGCGCGATCAGGATGGCCGTCGCGCCGTCGACGAGGAAGCCGCGCACGTCCTCGGGCGTCGGTGCCGTGCCGGGGGCCGCGACGAATACGATCGAGGCGCGGGGCTCGAGCGGCGCCCGCAATTCCGTCACCTGCGTGTGCCGCTCCATCGCGCGACAGGCGATCCGGTCGAAGGGATGGCGCAGCAGCGTGAGGTCGGGGGCGCCGCCAAGCCGCAGGGGGAAGCGCGTCGTGGAATAGCCTGGGCCGACATAGCCCGGCATCGCCGTCGCTGGGTCGAGGACATGCCCGTATGGCGCGAAGCTTTCGGGCGTGGCGAGCGCTACGGGGACAGGCACGGTGCGTGGCATGGGTCTCTCCCGCGTCTCAGGTCATCACCGCGCCGCCATTTGGGCCGAGGCACTGTCCGGTGTAGAAGTCTCCGCCCGGTCCGCAGAGGAAGACGCAGGTGGCGGCGACCTCGGCCACCGTCGCGATGCGGCCCATCGGGTTCGCGGTCTCTTCGGCCCGCCGTTCCGGCGGAAGGCGGTCGAAGCCGAGGAGCGGGGTGTCCGTCGGCCCCGGCGCAATGGCGTTGACGAGGATGCGCGGCGACAATTCGCGCGCCCAACTCCGGGTCAGCGCGATCAGACCCGCCTTGGTCGCCGCGTAGACGGACCCGCCGGCGCGTCCGATATAGGCGAGTTCGGAGGATATGTTGACGATCCGCCCGCCCTCGCCCATGTGCGGCAGGGCCGCCTTCGACACGAGGATCGGCGCGCGCAGATTGAAGGCGATCAACCGGTCGAGATGGCTGGAGTCGACATCGCAAAGCCCTCGCCTTTCGTTGACGCCCGCGTTGTTCACGACGATGTCGATGCGCCCCATCCGGCGCACGGCCGCGGCGACCGCATCTGCGATTTCGTCCCCGCGGGCGAGGTCGCACGCGATTCCGCCGTCGGGGATCGGCCGCCGGTCGATCCCAGTCACCACCGCGCCTTCCGCGCGGAGCGCGCTCGCGATTCCCGCGCCGATACCCTGTGCGGCGCCCGTGACGATCGCGAGACGTCCTGTCAGCAGCCCCGTCATGCGGAAAGCCCGATGGCGTGGTTGAGCGCCGCCTGCGCCGCGCAGAGCTCGCCTGACAGGACCTGCTCCATCCGCACCGGCGCGCCGGCGCGCGCGGCCTCCATCATCGCGCAGCAGAGAGCGACCGCGCGCCTTGCCCGGTCGGGCGGGATCTCGGGCGCGGTCCCCGTCCGGGCCGCCCGCGCGAAATCGTGGATCGCCACGCCCACGCCATAGCTGAGCGGGTCCGTGGCGACGGACCCGTCGCGACCCCGCGTCCACGCGCCGTCGGGAAGAAGCCGCTCGCGCGCGTCCGGCGCAAGGCCCGCGAGCCATGCGGCCACGAGTTCGTCCGACGACCGCCGCGATCCGTCCGCCCATGTCACCGCGCCATTCTGCCATTCGTGCCAGGCTGCGCTCGACAGGACCGCCGCCTCCCCGATCAGCAGTCGGTCTGCAATCTCGAAGCCGCGCATGGTCGAGGCGAAGGAGATGTTCGAGACGAACCCGCTTTCAAACCGGAAGGTCGCCGTCAGAAGGTCCTCGGTCGCGTCGGGCGAGGACGAACGCCCGAAGGCTCGCATCTCGGCCGAAACGGAGTCGACCGCGCCGAACCAGAACTCCTGCAGGTCCGCCTCGTGTGCGCCCATCTCCATCGCGTGGTAGCCGCCTGCATGGGTGCGGGCGCGGTACCATCCGGGGCTCTCTACCGGCGCCTCTCCTCGCTTCACCGGCGGTTCGGGCGGGGCGAAGTTGCGGACGAACATCGTATCAAGCCGACCGAGCGCGCCGTCGGCGATGAGTGCGGCCAGCGCGCGGTTGCCCGGCAGGCGGCGGTAGTTCTCAGAACTCGCCACGACCTTTCCTGCCCGCGCCGCCGCCTCGACGATGAGGTCGCAGGCCGACACCGTCAGCGCGAGGGGCTTCTCCACCAGCACGTGCATCCCTGCCGACAGCGCCTCGAGCACCGTCGCATGATGAAGCGAGGTGGGCAGCACCACGTCCACAGCCTCGACCCGCCGGTCGTCGAGCAGCGCCCCCGTCGAGGCGTGCTGCGCCGGCTCGCGGCCAGTCCGCTCGGAGAGCAGCGCCGCCACGCGGGCGCGCCTTCCCTCGTCGGTGTCGCAGATCGCAACGATCTCGACAGGGCGGTGCCCGGCCGTGCGCATGTCGGCCACGGCGCGCGCGTGTCGCAAGCCCATGCCGCCGCATCCAATGAGGCCAAGGCGCAGGGGTTCGAAATCGGACATCTCAGCTCTCGCTCCTGCGCGGCGCATGGCCCAGCGCCGTCTCGATCAGCCCGAGATAGCCGTCCGCCCCGGCCTGCAGGTCCGCCAACGCGATGCTCTCCTCGTCCGAGTGCCAGAGTATCGTCTCTCCGGGGCCCCACAAGGCGGCCTCCGCGCCCTTCGC
Source organism: Alphaproteobacteria bacterium (assembly GCA_030424705.1). Classification (GTDB taxonomy): domain Bacteria; phylum Pseudomonadota; class Alphaproteobacteria; order Rhodobacterales; family Rhodobacteraceae; genus Pikeienuella. The sequence goes on from JAUHWJ010000233.1 coordinate 3,839, forward strand.
GCAGAAGAGCCCCGCATCGAGCGCCCCGTGTGAGTAGAAGGGCGGAGGCGGCGGCTGCCCGCGCGCCAGGCAGCCCGCCGTCACCGCGCGGGCGAACCTGCCGTCGGCGGCGATCTCGGCGGGGAACATGTGCGGCCCCATCCGGCAGTCGACCTCCCATGGAGGCCCGATGTCGGCGGCGCGCGCGATCTCGGCGAACGCGGCCTCAGGGTCGTCGCCCGGCAGTAGGCGACGGTCGAAGACCAGCCGCACCTCGTCCTGGATCGTGTGGGTGGCTTCCGGCCATGACCGGATCGACGTTGCGGCCAGCGTCGCCTCTCCGAGGCCCGCATGCGCCCGCCCGCTCACATCGACCGCCAGCACTCGGTCGAGCACCCGTCGCGCGCCTGCGATCGCGTCGATTCCGGCCGAAGGCGTCGAGGAATGCGCCGCGCGCCCACGCACCGCGACTTCCACGTCGATCCGTCCCTTGTTCGCCAGCGCGAGCCGGCCGGAGGTGCCCACAACGATCACCGTCATGTCCGGCAGATATCCCAGCATCTGCAGAACCGACTCGGCCGCGTCATGCCGCCCCGTCTCGCCCGCGCTGGTGATCGCGAGGACAAGCCGACCGCTGAGCGCGCAGTCCTGCGCCGCCGCGACGGCCGCAAGGGCAGCGGCCAGCGCGCCCTTCTGCTCGGCCACGCCCCGGCCGCGCAGGCGCGTCCCGCCATCGACAAGCATCGCCCCGAAAGGATCCGCCATGCGGTTCGCCGGATGCGTCATCGCATAGGCCAAGAACATCAGAGACGGCCCGCCCTGGGGGCCGATCTCCACGATCACGCCGCCCATCCCGTCCCGCCGATGTGGCAGGCCGATCTCATCCAGCAGCTCCACGACCGGTCCGGCGAGAAACGCCTGCACGGCGGGCTCACGCTCGAACAGATCCGTCTGCGGACTTGGCGCGGCGACGAGGCGTCGCGCCCAGTCCGTCAGCCGTGCGGGCTGGACAAGGGGGGCTTGGGGCATGGAGGCGAC
>JAUHWJ010000234.1 GCA_030424705.1 Alphaproteobacteria bacterium
CCACCTGCGCCAGCACCAGCATCGCGCCGATGACGGTGGCGAGGGCGAAGGCCATGGAGTTCGTCATCTCCAGCATCACCTCGGTCACCGCCGTGCCCGTCTGGATCTGCTTCTGCGCGATGCGGCCTGCGAAATCGTCATCGAAGAACTTCAGCGCCTGGCCGAGCGTGTGCCGGTTCAGCCGCGTGACGATCTGCGGGAAGAGATTGGGGCCGAGCGTGATGGAGTTGAGTGCGGCCGAAAGCGTCATCGCCGCGGGGCGGAGGACGATGAAGAAGAACGCCGCGAAGAGCAGCATCGGCCATTCCGCCGCGAGCCAGACCTCCCGGTCCGACGCCAGCGCCCGGTCGATCACCACGCCGATGAGCAGCGCGCCGAGGCTCTCCAGAACGCCGACGAGCGCGCCCGCGAGCCCGGCGTATATGACCGCCCGCCAGGCGCCCGTCAGCAGCCACCGGACGAAGGGCCCGAACTTCTGGGGCGGCGCGCCGGCGGCCTCGGAAAAGGGCGCGACGAGGGAGGAGAAGAAGCGGCGCATCCGGTGGAGGTAGCGCGTGGGGCGCCGGAGCGCCAGAGCGCGGGGCGCAGGGCAGGGTTGCGCGGGGGCGGCGGGGCGGGTTGACGGAGCGGCGGCGGGCGGCGCTCTTGTACAAAACGTAAGGAATGTACGAAATGCACATCTCCGTCAGCGAAGCCCGCGAGAAATTCGCGGAGATCGTCAATCGCGTCCAGTATGGCGGGGAGCGGGTGGTGATCGAGAAGCGGGGGAAGCCGAGCGTCGTTCTCGTGTCTCTCGAAGCGGCGGCGTTCTTCGACGAAATGGAGGATCGCCTTCTCGCGAAAATGGCGGACGAGGCGAAGGCGGAGATGGAGAGGGACGGGGTGACGATCCCGTGGGAGAGCGTGAAGGCGGACCTCAAGCTCCCCTGACGCGCCTTGGCCTTTCGCATCGAAGTCTCCCGGCGGGCGGAAAAGTATCTCACCCGAATCCGCGACCGCAAGCTGCTCCTGCGCCTATCTGCGGCCATCGACGCTCTCGGCGAAGACCCCAGGCCCGCGGGTTCGGTGAAAATGAGCGGCTTCGCGGATCGCTGGCGGGTGCGGGTGGGGGACTGGCCGATCGTCTACGAGATCGAGGACGGGCGGTTGGTGGTGCTGGTTCTCGCGATCGCGCTGCGGGGGGAGGTTTACAAGGGGATGTGAGGGGGCCTCACGCCACCTTCATTTCCCCCACGACGCCCTTTCGCGCCATTTCCACGATCAGCCGCCCGTCATCCCCACCCGCAAGCTGCTCCGTGGCGTTGAGCAATTCGACGCCGCAAACCGCGCCAGACTCGTCGATGTCCACCAAAAAATCCGATGTGAGCGCGATGGTCTCGACGTCGCCCTGCCGCTCGCGGAGGCGGAGATAGGCGACGTTGGCGTCCTTGTCATAGGTCAGTTTCATGGGCCGCCTCAGAAGTATTTCACGATCACGGTGATCACGATCCAGCCATCCGCTTCCGGCGCAGCATACGCTTCGATCTGCTTCGTGTCGAAGGTCTTGCTACGACGGGTCCACGGGCCGGGGAAATTGCGGCGAAAGACCGTTCTGTCATGCTTTGCGGGAGCGGCCTCGCCGCGTTCGACCGTGGCGACAACTTCGTCGAGTTCGGCGCCGCGTTCCGCCGCTCGTTCCAATGCGTGAGGATGGAGCGCTACCCTCATCAGGCTGCTATTTCCAATTCAGAAACAAAATCAACCACGTAACCCCCCTGCGCACTGTGCGCACGCACGCCACCGTCCCTTCACCCGTCCATCTTGAGGGCGTTGATGAAGGCCTCCTGGGGGATGTCTACCTTGCCGAACTGGCGCATCTTCTTCTTGCCGGCCTTCTGCTTGTCGAGGAGCTTGCGCTTGCGCGTCACGTCGCCGCCATAGCACTTCGCCGTCACATCCTTGCGGAGGGCGGAGATCGTTTCGCGGGCGATGATCCGGCCGCCGATAGCCGCCTGGATCGGCACCTTGAACATGTGCTGGGGGATCAGCTCCTTCAGCTTCTCGCACATGACCCGCCCGCGCATCTCCGCCCGGTCCCGGTGGACCATGGTGGAGAGGGCGTCCACCGGCTCGTCGTTGACGAGGATCTGCATCTTCACCAGATGGTCCGTCCGGTAGCCGATCATCTGGTAGTCGAAGCTGGCGTAGCCCTTGGTGACGCTCTTCAGCCGGTCGTAGAAGTCGAACACCACCTCGTTGAGCGGCAGGTCATAGACGACCATGGCGCGGGAGCCGGCATAGGTGAGGTCCATCTGGATGCCCCGCCGGTCCTGGCAGAGCTTCAGCACGTCGCCGAGATAGTCGTCCGGCACGAGGATCGTCGCCTTGATGCGCGGCTCCTCGATATGGTCCACCCGCACCGCCTCCGGCATGTCGGCGGGGTTGTGGAGCTCCATCACCGTCCCGTCCGTCTTGTAGATCTGGTAGATGACGGAGGGGGCGGTGGTGATGAGGTCGATGCCGTATTCCCGCTCCAGCCGGTCCCGGATCACCTCGAGATGGAGGAGGCCGAGGAAGCCGCAGCGGAAGCCGAAGCCGAGCGCGGCGCTCGTCTCCATCTCGTGGGAGAAGGAGGCGTCGTTGAGCGCCAGCTTCTCGATGGCGTCGCGCAGGTCCTCGAATTCCGCCGTGTCGACCGGGAAGAGGCCGCAGAAGACGACGGGCTGCGAGGGCTTGAAGCCGGGGAGCGCCTTCTCGCAGGGCTTCTTCTCATGGGTGATCGTGTCGCCCACCCGCGTGTCCCGCACCTGCTTGATCGAGGCGGTGAGGAAGCCGATCTCCCCCGGCCCGAGTTCGCCCGCCGGGGTCATGCCCGGGCGGAAGACGCCGATCCGCTCCACGGGGTAGGTTCCGCCCGTGCCGATCATGCGGATGCGGTCGCCCTTCTTCAGCACGCCGTCGATGATGCGGACGAGGACGACGACGCCGAGATAGGCGTCATACCAGCTGTCCACCAGCATCGCCTTCAGCGGCGCGTCGCGCTCCCCCTTCGGGCCGGGGAGGCGGGTGACGATGGCTTCGAGAACGTCCGCGATGCCGAGCCCGGTCTTGGCGGAGATCAGCACCGCCTCGGAAGCGTCGATCCCGATCACGTCCTCGATCTGCTCCCGCACCCGGTCGGGCTCCGCCGCGGGCAGGTCGATCTTGTTGAGAACGGGCACAATCTCATGGTTCGCGTCGATGGCCTGATAGACATTGGCGAGGGTCTGCGCCTCCACCCCCTGGCTCGCGTCCACCACGAGGAGCGAGCCCTCCACCGCGCGCATGGAGCGGGAGACCTCGTAGGCGAAGTCCACATGGCCGGGCGTGTCGATGAGGTTGAGGACGTAATCCTTCCCGTCCTTCGCCTTGTAGTCGAGCCGGACCGTCTGCGCCTTGATGGTGATCCCGCGCTCGCGCTCGATGTCCATCGAGTCGAGCATCTGCTCCTTCATCTCCCGGTCCGCGACCGTGCCCGTGAGCTGGATCAGCCGGTCGGCCAGAGTGGATTTCCCGTGGTCGATATGGGCGACGATGGAGAAGTTCCGGATGCGGGAAAGGTCGGTCATGCGCGGCGATATGCGGGGGAAAGGCCCTCCGGTCAAGCGCGGCGCATTGGCGCCGCGGTGGAGACGGTCTTGCCCCGTCGCGGCGGTTTATCGGCGGCGCGCGGCGGGCGATATCAGGGGGGCACGGCAAAGGAGACGCCCGCCATGATCCCGCTTCAGACCGCCCCGAACCCCGTCGCCCCCGGCACGCGGATCGGCCATGTCCATCTCAAGGTCGCGGACCTCGACCGGATGATCGGCTTCTATTCCGGCGTGCTCGGCCTTTCGGTCATGCAGCGCTTCGGGGACGAGGCGGCCTTCCTCTCGGACGGGCGCTATCACCACGCCATCGGGATGAACACCTGGGAGTCGAAGGGCGGCAAGCGGCCGCCGGAGGGGACGACGGGGCTCTATCACACCGCGATCCTCTATCCCGACCGCGCCGCGCTCGGCGACGCGCTCCGCCGGCTCGACGCGGCGGGCTGGCCGCTGACCGGGGCTTCGGACCACGGCGTCTCCGAGGCGCTCTATCTCGACGATCCGGAGGGGAACGGGGTGGAGCTCTACCGCGACCGGCCGGAGGCGGACTGGCCGCGGGACGCGGCGGGAAGGCTCGCGATGGTGAGCCGGCGGCTGGACCTCGCGGCGCTCCGGGCGGCCTGAGGGGAGCGTGCGCGCGGGGCTGCTCACAGTGCGCAGGGGGGTTATGTACAAGAAAAGATTGGAGAATCGAAAATTTCGAAATTTTTTCGACTCGTTGTTTTCGTCTCAGGCGAAGAGCTTGCGGAAAGTTGGCCGCTTTCGACCCGCGCCCCGTCGTGACGGCGGCCCCGGATCGGGGTAGGCTGCTCCGTGAAGCGGAGGGACGCGCGGCATGATGCGGAGAGACCGGGCGGAACGAAGGGGCGAGCGGTCGCTCCCTGGCCCTTCGGGCGCGCGCTTCGCGGCGCCCTATCTCGCCGTCGCGATCCTGATGATGGCGGGGGCGTTCGGGCTCTCGCGCCTTGTCGAGCCCCGGCTCGGCCCCGGCCTCGCGCCCTTCGCGCCGGCGCTCTCCATCCTCGTCGTATTCGGCGTCGCCTTCCTCGTGTTCCGCATGCGCGAGGTGCGGCGGGCCGGCGCGGCGGCGGCAGGCCTGCCGCTGGAGGCGTTCCTCTCGGGAGGCGGGGTCATCGCCCCGCATCTCGACGGGGCGGCGCGCAGGCGCGCGCTGTCCGCCCTCCGGGGGCTGGCGCGGCGAGGGGATGTTCTGGCCATCGAGATCGACCCGGATTCGG
>JAUHWJ010000235.1 GCA_030424705.1 Alphaproteobacteria bacterium
ACGCGCCCCGCCGAGAACCGCCGCCATGTCGGCCAGCGAGGCCGCGAGGCGGCGCGGGCTCTCGTAGAAGACCAGCGTCGCCGGCACGGCCGCGATCTCGGCCAGCGCCGCGCGCCGCGCCGCCTGCTTCGGCGGCGGGAAGCCGGCGAACATGAACCGGTCCGTCGGCAGCCCGGCGACGGCCAGCGCGGCGAGGAGCGCGGAGGCCCCCGGCAGCGAAAAGACGGGCAATCCCCGCGCCGCCGCCTCCGCCGCCAGCTTGAAGCCCGGATCGGCGATCAGCGGCGTGCCCGCCTCCGAGACGTAGACGACGCTCTCCCCCGCCGCGATCCGCGCGAGGATGCCGGGCCGCGCCGCCTCCCCGTTATGGTCGTGATAGGCGATCATCGGCCGCCCGCCGCGGGCGACGCCGTGAAGAGTCATCAGCTTCAGCGCCGTCCGCGTGTCCTCCGCCGCGATCGCGTCCGCGCGGGCGAGCGCGTCGAGCGTCCGCAACGTCACGTCCCCCGCCGCGCCGATCGGCGTCGCCGCGAGCCAGAGCCCGGCGGCGAGCCTCCCCTCGCCTGCCGGAGCGTCACGTTTACTTATCCTCTGGTCTTCCATACTCTCCCCGGCGGCCGGAGGGGGCCCGGTTGCGGGCGGAATACAGGAGGGTCAGAACATGGGCCGGAGCGCAAGCGCACTCACCCGCTTAGCCGCGTTTCGCGGCCTTTTCATCGCCGCAGGGGCGGCCCTGCTCTCGGCCTGCGCCTCCGCGCCGCAGCCCGGCCCCTCGGCGGCCGCGCCCTCAGGCGGCGGGAGCGCGCAGCCTGCGCCGGTCGCCGCGCCGGTCAACCCGAACGCCCCCGTCACCCTCGCCCTGATCGCCCCGACGACCTCGTCGAGCCAGGCCGCCGCCCGCACCGCGCAGGACCTTGTCGCCGCCGCGCAGATCGCGATGGCGGAGCGGGCGCCGGCAAATCTCGTGATGAAGATCTATGATTCGAAGGGCACGGCGGCGGGCGCGGCGGAGGCGGCCTCCCATGCCGCCCGTGACGGCGCCGCGCTCATCCTCGGCCCCCTTCTCGGCGACGGAACGGCGGCGGCGGCGCCGGTCGCCGCGCAGGCCGGCCTCAACATTCTCTCCTTCTCCAACGACGCGAGCGTCGCGGGCGGCAACGTCTGGCTGCTCGGCTGGCTGCCGGGGGACGAGATGCGCCGCGTCCTCGGCTATGCCGGCTCGCAGGGGATCGGCCGCGTCGCGCTCGTCCGCCCGGCCGACCGCTACGGCGACTCCGTCGGCGCAGAAGCGCCGCGCGCCGCGCGGGACGCCGGCGTCTCCCTCTCGCCCGAGCTGACCTATGAGCGGAGCTTCCAGGGGATCGAGAGCGCCTCCCAGTCCGGCGCCGCGGCGATCCTCGGCTCCGGCGCCAACGGCGTCCTGATCGCGGATGCGGGCGACGCGCTGCGCTCCATGTCCTCGTTCCTCGCCTATTACGACGTCTCCCCGCGCACGGTCCGCTATCTCGGCCTGAGCCGCTGGGACGATGCGCGGAACGCCGCGGAATCCACGCTCCAGAGCGGCTGGTTCGCAGCGCCGGACCCGACGCGCCGCGCCGCCTTCGCCGCCGCCTTCGAGAGCCGCATGGCGCGCCAGCCCTCCGCGCTCGCATCGCTCGGCTATGACGGCGTGGCGGCGGCGGCGGACATGCTCCGCGCGGCGCAGGCGGGCGGCCCCGGCCCCTTCCGCCTGACGCCGGACGGGCTGAACCGGCGGGCGCTCGCCATCATGGAGATGACCCCGAACGGCCCCGCCCTGCTCGACCCGGCGCCCTCCGCCGCGCCCGGCGCTTGAGGCGGAATGGACGGCGCGCCCGAGAGCCCGCGGCCGCGCAGCCTCGCGGAACTCCGCGTCGCGCTCGACGCCGCGCTGAAGGAGGCGAGAGCGGCGCCCGACCCGCGCGCCGCCGCCCTCGCCGCGCTGACGGAGGTGCAGGCGGAAAGCCGGCAGGCCGCGCTCACCCGCCTCGGCGGCGCCCGCGACAGCGGCCCGCGCGTCGCGCGCGACCTCACCGAGGCGATGGATCTGGTCGTCCGCGGCGCGCTCGACTTCGCGTCGACCTATCTTCACCCGAACTACGCCCGCGACGCGGCGGAAGGCTTCGCCGTCGTCGCCGTCGGCGGCTACGGGCGGGGGGAGATGGCGCCCTTCTCCGATGTCGACCTCCTCTTCCTGACGCCTTGGAAGAAGACCGCCTGGATGGAGCAGGTCGTCGAATCCACACTCTACCTCCTCTGGGACCTGAAGCTGAAGGTCGGCCAGTCCGTCCGCAGCATCTCCGAATGCCAGCGCCTCTCGCGGGAGGATTTCACGATCCGCACCGCGCTTCTCGAAAAGCGCTTCCTCTGGGGCGACGAGGCGCTGGCGAAGAAGCTCTCCGCCGCGCTCCGGAAGGATTTCCTCTCCTCCGGCCCGGAATTCGTGGAGGCGAAGCTTTCCGAGCGCGACAAGCGGCATGAGCGGCACGGCGGTTCTCGCTATCTCGTCGAGCCGAACGTGAAGGAGGGCAAGGGCGGCCTCCGCGACCTCCAGACGCTCTTCTGGATCGCGAAATACATCTACGACGCGGAGGACGTGGCGGACCTGATCGGTAAGGGCGTGCTGAAGGCGGAGGAGGCGGAAATCTTCTCCGCCGCCGCCTCCTTCCTCTGGACGGTGCGCTGCCACCTCCACCTCGCCGCGGGCCGGGCGCAGGAGCAATTGACCTTCGACTACCAGGTCGAGGTCGCGCGGCGGCTCGGTTTCGAGCCGCAGGGCGGGCGCCGCGGCGTCGAGGTCTTCATGCAGCGCTATTTCCGCCACGCGAAGGACGTGGGGGATCTCACCCGCTTCTTCTGCGCCGCGCTGGAGGCGGACCAGAAGAAGGCGCGCCCCGGCCTCGGCGCCCTCGTCCGCGCCTTCGCCTTCGGCGCGACGCGGGAAGACCCGACCGGCTTCTTCATCCGGGATGGCCGCATCGACGTGGCGGACGAGGCCTGGTTCGACGAGAACCCGGTGAACATCCTCCGCCTCTTCGAGGAGGGGCTGAAGACCGGCGCGCTCATCCACCCGAACGCCCACCGCCTCGCTGCGCGGAAGCTCCACCTGATCGACGACGCGCTCCGCAACGATCCGGAGGCGAACGCGATCTTCCTGCGGCTCCTCTCGGAATCGGGAGACCCGGAGCGCGCGCTTCGGCGGATGAACGAGACTGGCGTGCTCGGCGCCTTCATCCCGGAATTCGACCGGATCGTGAGCCTGATGCAGTTCAACATGTATCACAGCTACACGGTTGACGAGCATACAATTCTCGCTGTCGGGAGTCTCCGGAAGCTTGCCTTGGGCGGCCTGATCGCGGACCTTCCGGTGGCGAGCGAGATCATCGCCAAGGGCGTGGACATGCAGGTCCTCACCCTCGCGCTCTTCTTCCATGACATCGGCAAGGGGGACGCGCGCCCGCACGAGGAGGTCGGGGCAGAGATCGCCGCCCGTCTCTGCCCCCGCCTCGGGCTGACGGAGGGGCAGACGGAGATGGTGGAATGGCTCGTCCGCCATCACCTCATCATGTCCGACTATGCGCAGAAGCGCGACATATCGGACCCGAAGACGGTCCGCGCCTTCGCGGACCAGGTGCGGAGCGTGGAGCGGCTGAAGCTCCTCCTCGTCCTCACCGCGCTCGACATCCGGGCCGTCGGGCCGACCACCTGGAACAACTGGAAGGCGCAGCTCCTCCGCCATCTCTATGCGGACACGCTCGCGGTTCTCGGCGTCGGCAACGAGGGGCTGAGCCGCGCCGGGCGCGTGGCCGAGGCGAAGGCGCGCCTGCGCGAGCGTCTCTCGGCCTGGAAGGACGAGGAGATCGACGCCTGGTTCGCCCAGCATTTCCCGCCCTACTGGCTCGGCCTCGACACCGACACGCAGGAGCGGCTGGCCGAGATCGGCCGGAGCGCGAAGCCCGACCATATCCACAGCCGGTTCGACGACGACCCGGCTCGGGACGCGACGAGACTCTGCCTCTACCTCGCCGATCATCCGGGCCTTTTCAGCCGCATCGCCGGCGCCCTCGCCCTCGCCGGCGCCTCGGTGCGGGACGCGCGGATGTTCACCTCCTCCGAGGGGATGACGACCGCGGTCTTCTGGGTGCAGGACCGGGAGGGCGCCCCGTTCGAGCCGGCGCGGCACGAGCGGATCAAGAAGAGCATCCACCGCGCGCTCCGCGGCGAATACGTCGCGCGGGAGGCGCTGAAACCGAAGCGCGAGCTGAAGAAGCGGGAACGGCCCTTCGACGTGCCGACGACCATCACCTTCGACAACGAAAGCTCCGATCTCTACACCGTCATCGAAGTGGATACGCGGGACCGTGTGGGCCTCCTCCATGACCTCACCCGCGCCCTCGCGGCGGCAAGCATCAACATCGTCTCCGCCGTCATCACCACCTATGGCGAGCAGGCGGTGGACAGCTTCTACGTGAAGGACATCTTCGGGCTGAAGATCCGCTCCGCCCAGAAGCAGAAATCCGTCGAGCAGCGCCTCCGCGACGCGATCCGCCAGGCCGCGGCCGAGGCCGGGGACGCTTCGTGAACGCAGCCGCCGCGCGGCCCATCCGCCTCCTCCGCGCCTTCGCCACGGTCGGCTCCTGGACGATGGCGAGCCGCGTGCTCGGCTTCGTGCGGGACGTGATGATCGCCGCCTTTCTCGGCGCCGGGCCAATGGCGGAAGCGTTCTTCGTCGCCTTCCGCCTGCCGAACATGTTCCGCCGCTTCTTCGCCGAGGGCGCGTTCAACATGGCCTTCGTGCCGCTCTTCGCGAAGCGGCTGGAGG
>JAUHWJ010000236.1 GCA_030424705.1 Alphaproteobacteria bacterium
CATAGCCCAAAGCGCCGTTAACGCAAAAGGAACAGCAGGGCCGGGCCGGCCGGATCGATGAGGCGTCTGCCCCTTACGCCGCCTCCAGCCCGATGAACCCGCCCGATTGCCGCGCCCAGAACCGGGCATAGAGCCCGCCCGCGGCGACGAGCTCCGCATGCGTCCCCGCCTCCGCCACGCGCCCCGCATCCAGCACCACGATCCGGTCCATCCGCGCGATGGTGGAGAGGCGGTGGGCGATGGCGATCACCGTCTTGCCCTCCATCAGGCCGATCAGGCTCTCCTCGATCGCCGCCTCGACCTCGGAATCGAGCGCCGATGTCGCCTCGTCCAGCACGAGGATCGGCGCGTCCTTCAGCACGACGCGGGCGAGGGCGATGCGCTGCCGCTGGCCGCCCGAAAGCTTCACGCCCCGCTCGCCCACCATCGCGTCGAGCCCGCTGCGCCCTTCCGGATCGCGCAGGTCGGGGATGAACTCCGCCGCGGCGACCTTCCTCGCCGCTTCCATGATCTCCGCATCCGTCGCGCCCGGCTTGCCATAGGCGATGTTGTCCCTGACCGAGCGGTGGAGGAGCGAGGTGTCCTGCGTCACCATGCCGATGGCGGCGCGAAGGCTCTCCTGCGTCACCTCAGCCACGTCCTGCCCGTCGATCTCGATCCGCCCCGCCTCCCGGTCATGGAAGCGGAGGAGGAGGTTGACGAGCGTGGATTTCCCCGCCCCCGACCGCCCGACGAGCCCGATCCGCTCCCCCGGCGCGATGGAAAGGTCCACCCCGGCGAGCGCGGAGCGCGCACCGCCGCCATAGCCGTGGCGCACGCCCCCGAAACGGATCGCCCCGCCCGAAACCTTCAGCGCCGGCGCGCCCGGCTTGTCGTTCAGCGTGATCGGCGCGGCGATGGTCTCCATCCCCTCCGCGATCACCCCGAGATTCTGGAAGAGGGAGGAGAGCGCCCACATGATCCAGCCGGTCATGGCGTTGAGCCGCATCACCAGCGCCGTCGCCGCCGCCACCGCGCCCACCCCCGCCTCGCCCGTGGACCAGAGGAAGATCGCCCAGCCGATGACCCCGACCATGAGAAGCCCGTTGATGATGACGAGCCCGAAATCCATCCCCGTCACCAGGCGCATCTCGTCCGCGAAGGTCCGCCGCCCGCGCTCGATCGCCTCCCTGGCGTAGGCTTCCTCCCGCGCGCCGTGGGAGAAGAGCTTCACCGTCTGGATGTTCGAATAGGAATCGACGATCCGCCCGGTGATGGCCGAGCGCGCATCCGAAAACGCCTGGCTCGCCCGCCCGATCCGCGGCGTCAGCCAGGCGAGCAGCGCGATATAGGCCGCCGCCCAGAGGATCAGCGGCAGCATCAGCCGCGCGTCGACATCCCCGAGCAGGATCATCGCGCCGATCAGATAGATCGCGGCGTAGACCAGCGCGTCGAAGATCTGGAACGTCGCCTCCCCCATCGAGGGCGCCGTCTGCATGACGCGGGAGGCGACGCGCCCCGCGAAATCCGCCTGGAAGAAGCCGACCGACTGCCGCAGCATCCGCCGGTGCGCCCGCCAGCGCATCAGCGTCCCGATATTCGGCATCACCGCCTGGTTCAGCAGCGCGACGTCGATGAACTGGATCGCCGGGCGCACGAACAGGATGAGGAGCGCGACGAGCGCCAGCTCCATCCCGTGCGCCGCGAAAAAGACCGAGGGCTCCGAGGCGGCGAGCAGGTCCACCACCCGCCCGGCGTACCAGATCAGCGCGATCTCCATCAGCGTCACCGCCGCGGTGAACGCCGCCGTGAAGCCGAGCACCGCCCGGAACGGCCTGAGGTGATGCAGGATGAACGGCCACAGCTTCGCCGGCGGCGGCGCCGAGGGGTCGTGCGGCCCGTAGGGGTCCACGAGGTTTTCGAACAGGCGGAACATCCGGCGCTCCCTCGCGGCGCGGCGGGTCCGCCGCTCGCCTGGCGAGATAAGGCGCCGGGCTGCGAGGGGCAAGGCGGGAGGCCGGTTGACGAATATGTAATAAGATAACATAACATGCTCGAAACAGGAGCCGCCTATGAACGATCACGACCCCCGCCTGCCCGTCACCGTCCTCTCCGGCTTCCTCGGGGCCGGCAAGACGACGCTCCTCAACACGATTCTCAACAACCGGGAGGGGCGGCGCGTCGCCGTCATCGTCAACGACATGGCGGAGGTGAACATCGACGCCGATCTCGTCCGCGCCGGCGGGGCGGAGCTGTCCGCGCAGGAGGAAAAGCTGGTCGAGATGACCAATGGCTGCATCTGCTGCACCCTGCGGGAGGACCTGCTGAAGGAGGTGCGCCGCCTCGCCGCCGAGGGGCGGTTCGACGCGCTCCTGATCGAATCGACCGGCATTTCCGAGCCGCTCCCCGTCGCCGCCACCTTCGAGTTCCGCGACGAGGACGGCGATAGCCTCTCCGACGTCGCCCGGCTCGACGCGATGGTGACGGTGGTGGACGCGGCGAATCTTCTGAACGACTACGCCAGCCATGATTTCCTCTCGGACCGCGGCGAGACGGCGGGGGAGGGGGACGAGCGGCGCCTTGTCGATCTCCTCGTCGAGCAGATCGAGTTCGCCGACGTCGTGATCCTCAACAAGGTCAGCGACGCCGGGCCGCAGCGGGCAGACGCCGCGCGGAAGATCATCCGCGCGCTGAACCCGGACGCCCGCCTGATCGAGACGGATTTCGCCGCCGTCCCGCCCGGCGCCGTGCTCGACACCGGGCTCTTCGATTTCGAGAAGGCGCACGAGCATCCGCTCTGGGCGAAGGAGCTCTACGGCTTCGCCGACCATGTGCCGGAGACGGAGGAACACGGAATCTCCTCCTTCGTCTATCGCGCCCGCGCCCCGTTCGACCCGGTGAAGGTCCATGCGGCGCTGAACGGGGAGCTTCCCGGCGTGATCCGCGCGAAAGGGCATTTCTGGCTCGCCACGCGGCCGGACTGGGTGGCCGAGTTCAGCCTCGCCGGCTCGCTCTCGACCGTCCGGCCCCTCGGAACCTGGTGGGCCGCCGTGCCCGAGGCGCGCTGGCCGCAGGACCGGAACGGAATCGCATACATGCGCCGCCACTGGGCCGAGCCATGGGGCGACCGGCGGCAGGAGCTTGTCTTCATCGGCGCCGGCATGGACGAGGCCGCCCTCCGCGCGCGGCTCGACGCCTGCCTCGTCCCCGCGGAGCGGTTCGCGCCCGAGGCGTGGTCCGGCATGGCCGACCCGTTCCCGGCCTGGCGGCGCGCGGAGGCGGCGTGAACGCGCCGGCGCCGCTCCGCGGCCTCGCCGCGCATGTCGCCGCAGGGGAGCGGCCCGAAATCCTCTCCCGCATCCGGGAGCCGGGCGTCGCCGCCGCGATCTGGCGGCGGGCGGAAGACCCGGCCTTTGCGGAATGGGTGGAGGCGATCCCGCCCGGACGCCTCCCCCGGCTCAGGACGGAGACGCCGCCGGAGGCCGCCGCCGCCGCGCTCGGCGCCGCCCTCGCCGCGGCGGAGACGCCCGAAGGCGAGCATGCGGCGCGCATGGTCGCCGAGTGCGCCGCCCTCGCGCGCCGCTTCGCCGAAATCATGGGCGCGAAGCGCCTCCGCCTCCGGCTCGACGTGGTGGAGGATGACGGCTGCCGCCGCTTCCATCTCGACAATGTCCCCGCCCGCCTCCTTATGACGCTGCGCGGGCGCGGGACGGAATACGGCGCGCTCCCCGAAGCGGGCGACCCGGACCCGGTCTTCCGCCTGCCCGCCCTTGCCGCCGCCATCTTCCGCGGCGCGCGCTGGCCGGGGCCGGAGGCGACCGGCCTCGTCCATCGCTCCCCCCCGATCCGGGCGGGCGAGACGCGGCTCCTCCTCGTCGTCGACATCGCCTGAGCCTGCCATGCGCACAGGGAATCTCGGCGCCGCCGGGCTGAAGCGCCGCCTGAGGGCGCGGGACCCGATGTGGGCCTATGACCGGCTGCCGGCGCCGCTCCGCCGCTGGCTGAGCGAGGCGGCGCTGCCCTGGAGCCCGGCCTCCGCCGCCCGCGCCTTCGCCCGCGCGCTGAGGGAGGAGGGCGGGGAGGCGGCCGCGCTCGCGCGGCTGGACCGGATCGAGCGGGCGACGCTCGCCCGCGCCGCCCTCACCCCGCCTTCTTCTGCAGCCGCGCCGTCACCTCCGCCGGGTCGATCGCCTTCCGCGGCGCGGCCGAGCCCGGAGCCAGGTCGTATTTGAAGAGCTGGAAGTCCTTCCGGTAGACGTCGTGCATGATGAAGGTGGAGAGGTCGTCGAAATAGGCCTCCACCGGATGCGCCCGCTTCGGCCCGTGCCCCTCGCTCTCGTTGAAGCGCGGCATCGCGTCGATGTCGAGCGGATGGGCGAGCGGGGCCTGCTCCAGCACCGCCTTCATCCCCTCGTTGAACCGCTCGGTGGAGAAGATCATGTCCACCGCGCATCCCTGCCGGATCGACCAGCCGAGATGGCTCGCCATCGGGATCCAGTGGATGTCCGCCTGCATCGGCTTGCGGAACCGCACCGTGTCCCGCACGAAGAGGAGGAACCGGCGGAAGGAGGCGATCTGGTCGAAATCCCCCTCGACCTCGACGCCATAGCGCTTCTCCAGCAGCGGCGTGAGATTGCCGCGATAGCGCCGCCCGTTCCGCTGCAGCCCGCAGATCTTGTCGAAGAAGGCGGAGAGGATGCGGGTATAGGGGTTCCTGACGCAGGTGAAGGCGAAGGCCGTACGCCCCTCCACCACCTCGCGGATGCGCTCCTGGCTCGCCTCCTGGTCCCATTTCAGGAGCCCGGTCTGGGCGTCATGGATGTCGCCGTCGAAATAGGCGCCGTTGTCGCCGTAATGC
>JAUHWJ010000237.1 GCA_030424705.1 Alphaproteobacteria bacterium
ATTTCGCTGCCGCTTTATGCGCGCCGCCTCCAGATCGCGGCGGAGGACGGGGCGGGCGCCGTCTCCGCCTCCGAGGATCATCTCTGGGCCGAGGAGCCGGCGCGCGCTGCGACGCGCCTCGTCGCTCGCCGCCTGGCGACGCTGCGCGGCGGCCCGGTCTATGCCGATCCGTGGCCGCAGGGCGCGGCGCCCGCGATCATCCTCTCGCTTGAGGCGGACCGTCTGCTCGGCGCCTTCTCAGGCGAGGCGCGGCTCCAAGGGCAGATGAGCCTTTCCTGCGCCGCCGCGCGCGACCGGATCGAGACGCGCCCTTTCGCGCTGCGCGCACCCGTGCAAGGGGCCGACCATGCCGCGCTCGTGGCCGCCTACGGCGCCGCTCTCGCCGGCTTGGCGGATGAAGCGGCGGCCGCGCTCGAGGCGTTCAGGCCCTGCCCGGGCTGAAGGCAGGCGGAAATCGCGCGGAACAGAGACTCCGCCTGGATCGGCTTGGCCACATGCGCGTCGAAACCGCGGGCGAGATATTCGTCGACCTGATGCGTCATCGCATTGGCGGTGACGGCGATGGCCGGCACGGGAAGCGCACCCGCGCGGGTCTCCGCATCGCGGATTCCCTGCAGCGCCTCGACGCCGTCCATGCCCGGCATCGAGATGTCCATCAGAATCACGTCGAAGCGCCTTTGCGCGGCCGCGTCCACCGCCTCCCGCCCGCTCTCGACCAGTTCCACATCCGCGCCGATGCGGCGCAAGATGAGTTCGACGAGCATCCGGTTCGTCGCATTGTCGTCCGCCGCGAGAACGGAGAGGCCCGAGGGCGGCCGTGGGGAGGGGGCGGGCTCCTTAGGCTTCGCCGCCTGTGCTGGCGGCAGCGGCAGCTTCACCCGCACCCGCGTGCCTGTCCCCGGCGCGCTCTCCACCTCGATGCCGCCGCCCATCGCCTCGATCAGGCTGCGGGTGATCGACATGCCGAGCCCCGTTCCGCCAAAGCGGCGCGCAGTGGAACTGTCCGCCTGGGCGAAGCCGACGAACATGCGCCCGATCTGCTCCTCCGTCATGCCGAGGCCGGTATCCTCCACCTCGATCTCGAGCCCTCCGGCCTCTCCGACGCGCATCGCGAACCGCACGCCCCCCGTCTCGGTGAACTTCACCGCGTTGCCGAGGAGGTTGTGCAGGATCTGGCGAACGCGATGCGGATCGCCGAGACGGGTCTTCGCCGCCCCCTCCGCAATCTCCAGCGAGAAGGCGAGGCCCTTCTCCTCCGCCTTCATCCGGTGTTGCAGGGCGGCCCGGCGCGTCAGCTCCGCCGGGTCGAATGGCGCCGATTCGATGGCGAGCTTGCCCGCCTCGATCTTCGAGAAGTCTAGAATGTCATTGATGACGTTGAGCAGCGCCTCCCCTGAATCGCGGATCGTCTCGACGAGTTGAGCTTCCTCGCGCCCCTCGAGCCGGAGCGCGAGTTCCTCCGCGACGCCGAGAACCCCGTTCATCGGCGTGCGGATCTCGTGGCTCATATTGGCGAGGAAGGCGCTCTTGGCGCGGTTGGCCGCCTCCGCGTTCCGCATCGCGTCATAAAGGCCGGTAACATCCGAGCCGACGCCCCGATAGCCCGCGAACGCGCCGCTCTCGTCGTGGAACGGCGCGCCATTCGTCCGCAGCCAGCGCTCGTCACCTTGCCGGTTGAACCCGAGCGAGATGAGATTCACGACCGGTTCGCGCCGGCCGAACGTCCTGCGCAGCGCCTCGGCGTCGAACGATTCCCGCACGCCGGGGCGCGCGTCCATCAGGTCCCAGATTGTCCGGCCCAGCAGGAACTTCGGATCAACGCCAAGCGTCCGCTTGTAGCCGTCGGACACATAGGTGAACCGGTCCTCCGCGTCCGTCTCCCAGAACCAGTCGGTGCTCACAGAGGCGATGTCGAAGAAGCGCTTCTCCGCGCTGTCCCTCTCCGCGATCACGGCCCGAAGCGCCGCGTTCGCCTCTTCGAGCGCCGTCTGTTGCCGCCTGTGCGCGCTGATGTCCTGCAAGACGCCCTGAATGCGGATGATTCTCCCGCCTTCCCGCACCGGCTCGCCAAGCAGACGAATCCATCGTCGCACGCCGTCGAGGCCGACCAGTTCCGCCTCGACGTCGAAAGGCTCCCCTGTCTCCAAGCAGCTCTGCGAGGCCGCGGAGATCGCCGGGCGCGTCTCTTCCGTGTACTGATCCAGTGCGGCTCCGACCGTCGGGTAGTCGCCCGGCTGGCGGCCGGCGATGCGCATCGCGAGCGGGTCCATCCACACCACGTCGCGGGCGAGGTCGGTCTCCCAGCCGCCGACCGCTGAAAGGCGGACGATTTGCTGGAGCTTGTCCGTTTTGGCGCGGAGGTCCGCGGCGACGTCTTCAAGCCGATTGCGCGCGGCGGCCAAAGCCTCCGCCTGCGCCTTTAGTTCCGTGATGTCGATCCGAACGCCGATGATCCCGCCATCGGCTGTCGCGCGGTCATAGGGTTTCCACCAGCGACCGTCCGGTGTGGCGTAGCCCGGCACGTCCGCGCCGTCCGGCGCGACGTTGAGGCGCGCCTGGATCCATACCTCCGGATCGCGTTCGGCCTCGGGCACATATCCCTTGCGGATCGCAGCCTCGAGGATTTCCCGGTAATGGACGCCGGACGACACCTGCTCGGCTGGAAGGGCCGTCATGCTCCGGTAGACGCCGTTGGCGACGACGAGCCGTCGCTCCTTGTCGAAGAGCGCGAAGCCGCCCGGCATCGCCTCCACCGCCTCGAGCAGCCGCGCCTCCGCCGCCTCGGCTCTTTCTCGCGCCTTCACGAGTTCCGTTACGTCCATCAGGATCGCGCCTAACCCGTCCACCCGCCCTTCCGAGTCGAAGATCGGGAACTTGATGGTCCGGTGGCTGCGCATGCCCGCAGCGGTCTCCACCCGCTCCTCAAGCATCTGCGGCAGTGCCGAGTCCAGCACCATTTGATCATGGATGCGCGCCGTGCGCGCCAGTTCCGGGTTCCCGCGGTGAATGTCTTCCGGCAGAAGGCCGACGACCTGATCGGCCCTCACTCCGAACATCCGTTCGAATTGCGGATTGACCATGAGATACCGGCCCTCCCGATCCTTCAGGAACATGTCCACCGGCGCATGGTCGAACACGGCGCGGAGCCGGTTCCGGCTTTCCGAGAGGTCGGCGCGAAGGCGCCGGTTGTCGCGCCGCTGGATCGTGAGGATCACGAGCTTGATTACGGACAGACCTACGAGCGCCAGCGCGAGCCAGACCGGCCACTCCGCCCCTATCGCTGCGCCCGGCTCCGCAGCCCGCGCCGCATCGGCGAGGGCGGCGCAGAATATTGCGACCGGCGGTGCTGCAAGCCTCATGCGGATCACTCCGAACCCTTCAGGTCCCGTTGGCGGCAGCTTATCGGGTGAAATGTCGAAACAAAGTGCAAACGACACGTTTCTTTCACGCATCGCAACCGCAGGCTTGCCATTGCGCGCAGCCACGCCGCAGGATGGCGCAAACGGGGAGACTGTGCATTGGCGGAAGAAAGAACCGCTCCGGCGGTCGAGGCGCGAGCCGCGCGCAAGGTCTATGGCGAGGGGGAGGGGGCGGTGGTCGCCCTCGCCGGGGTCGATCTCGCTATCGCGGAGGTGGAGTTCTTTACGCTTCTCGGCCCCTCCGGCTGTGGGAAGACCACGCTCCTCCGCCTCATCGCCGGGTTCGAGACGCCGACGGAGGGCGCAATTCTCCTCGGCGGCGCCGACGTCACCGCGCTGCCGCCGAACCGTCGGAAGGTGAACACGGTCTTCCAGTCCTACGCCCTTTTTCCGCATCTCACCGTCGCCCAGAACATCGCCTTCGGGCTCGAAATGCTGGACAAGCCGCGCGCCGAGGTCTCGGCCACGGTGGCGGAGATGCTGGCGCTCGTCCGCATGGAGCCGATGGCGGGCCGCCGCCCGGCGCAGCTTTCCGGCGGCCAGCAGCAGCGCGTCGCCCTCGCCCGCGCGCTCGCGCCGCGGCCGCGGGTCCTCCTCCTTGACGAGCCGCTCTCCGCGCTCGATCTAAAGCTCCGGAAAGAGATGCAGAGTGAGCTGAAGCGCCTCCAGCGCGAGACGGGGATCACCTTCGTCTTCGTCACGCATGACCAGGAGGAGGCGCTGACGATGTCTGACCGCATCGCCGTGATGTCCGGCGGCGCGATCCGGCAGGTCGGCGCCCCGCGGGAGGTCTACAACCGGCCGGCGGATCGGTTCGTGGCGGACTTCATCGGGGAGACGAACTTTCTCGAGGGCCGGGTGGAGGGGGGGCGCCTTCGGATCGTCGGCGGCGAGGCGATCCCGCTCCCCGAGGGCGCTGCGGCGGCTGAAGGCGCGGCGGCGACTCTGACGATCCGCCCAGAGCAGGTGCGCCTCGCGCCGGAAGGGGAGGAGGGACTGGCCGCGACGGTCGCCGACAGCGTCTATTTCGGCGCCGACCTCCATCTCCATCTCCGCCTCGCCGGAGGCGCCCCGCTCGTCGCGCGGCTTCAGAGCCCGCCTTCCGGCGATGCCGGCCTCGCGCCCGGCGCCGCCGTCTCGGTGCGCTTCGCGCCCGGCGCTGCGCAGCTGCTGGAGGGCTGAGATGGCCTCGGCGGCGGAGCGGGCGAGCCGGGCGGAGGATGTGAGGCGCTATTGGGCGCTCTGCGCGCCCGCGCTCCTGCTCCTCCTCATCGGCGCCTCCGGCCCGCTTCTGATAGTCGTCGCCTATTCCTTCCTCGAACCCGGGGACTATTCCGGCGTCTCCTGGCGCTTCACCTTCGACGCCTGGATCAACGTCTTCTTCCAGAAGGACATATTCGACGAGACCTGGGGC
>JAUHWJ010000238.1 GCA_030424705.1 Alphaproteobacteria bacterium
GGACCAGCCCCGCAAGCAGCTCCTCGATTTCGTGACGCGGCGAAAGGGCCGTTCCGGCGTCGTCTACGCCGGCTCGCGCAACAAGACGGAGGTGCTGGCGGAGGCGCTCCGCGCCGCCGGGCTCCCGGCGCTGCCCTACCATGCCGGGCTCGACCCGGAGGTAAGGCGCGATCATCAGGACCGGTTTCAGCGGGAGGACGGGGTGGTGATGTGCGCCACCATCGCCTTCGGAATGGGGGTGGACAAGCCGGACATCCGCTATGTCGTCCACGCCGATCTCCCGAAATCGGTGGAGAGCTATTATCAGGAGATCGGCCGCGCCGGGCGGGACGGCGCGCCGGCCGAGACGCTGACGCTCTACGGCCTCGACGATATCCGCCTCAACCGCCAGCGGATCGACGAAAGCCCCGCGCCGGAGGACCGCAAGCACGCGGACCATGCAAGGCTCGACGCCCTCCTCGCGCTGGCCGAGGCGCCGCGCTGCCGCCGTCAGGTCCTCCTCGCCTATTTCGGCGAGGAGAGCGCGCCCTGCGGCAACTGCGACTGCTGCCAGTCCCCTCCGCCCCTTTTCGACGGGACGGAGGCGGCGCAGCTCGCCCTCTCCGCGATCTGGCGGACGGAGGAGCGCTACGGGCAGGATCACGTCATCTCCGTCCTCCGCGGCGAGCCTAGCGAGAAAAGCGCGCGGGCGGGGCATGACCGGCTCGCGCTCTGGGGCAAGGGGGCCGACCGGTCGAAGGACTGGTGGCGCGGCCTGATGCGCCAGATCTACGCCCTCGGCCTCGTCCGGATCGATCAGGAGCGGCACGGCGCCTGGATGCTGACAGAGGCGGCGCGGCCCGTCCTCCGCGGGGAACGGCGGCTCGAACTCAGGGAGGCGACGGCCCGCCCGAAGGCGCGGGACGCGCGGCCCGCCCCCGCGGCGCTGGTGAAGGCGGAGGACGAGGCGCTCTTCTCCCGCCTCCGCGCCCTCCGCGCCCGGCTTGCGGCGGAGCAGGGCGGGCCGGCCTATATCGTCTTTTCCGACCGGTCGCTGATCGACATGGCGGAGAAGAAGCCGAAGACGCTGGACGACTTCGCCGCCTGCCACGGCGTCGGCGCGCAGAAGCTCGCGCGCTACGGCGCCGCCTTCCTGGCCGAAATCAGGGGCGCGCCGGAAGAGCCGGCCCATCCCGCCCGCCGCCGCGCCGCGCTGAACGGCTCCGGCGCGCTCGTGGACGCGCTCCACGAGGCGCAACTCGCCCTCGCCCGCGGCGCGGACGGGACGGAGAAACCGCTCTCCTGCACGCAGGCGACGCTCGCGAAGATCGCGGAGGAGCGGCCGGGCTCCATCGCGGCGCTGGAGCGGATCCAGGGGATGGGGCCGCAGAAGGCCGCACGCTTCGGGCCGGCCTTCCTCTCGATCATCGCGGCGGGATGAGCGGCGCCCCGCTCTGGCTCCGCCTTACCGTCGGCGCCGCGAGCCGCCTCGCGCCGGAGCGGACGGCGCGGCTCGCCCACCGCGTCTTCCGCCGCCCCGCCATCGCCCGCCGCTTCGACCGGGGCCAACGGGCCATGCTGACCGAGGCGGAGGTGCTCTTGAAGGGCGCCGAGGAAATCTTCGCCGAAACGCCTTCGGGCCGCCTCCGCGCGCTCCGCTTTCCGGGCGAGCCCGGCGCGCCGCTCACCCTCCTCCTTCACGCCTGGACGGCGGATTCCCGCGCCATGGCCGCCTTCACGCCCCCGCTCCGCGAGGCGGGCCACGCGCTCCTGATCCCCGACCTGCCGGCCCATGGCCGGTCGGAAGGGCGGGAGACGGACGCGCCCGCCTCGGCCCGCGCCGTCGCCGCCCTCCTCGAAAGCCTCGGCGCAAAGCCCGATTTCTTCCTCGCCCATTCCTTCGGCGGCGGCGTCGCGGGGCTCCTCGCGCTGAACGGGATCGCCCCGCGCCGCTTCGCCTGCATCGCCTCGCCCTCGACGCTCCGCGCCGTGACGGACGATTTCGCCGCCGCCTTCGCCCTTCATCCGCGCTGCAAGGCCGCCTTCGAGCGGCTGACGGAGACGGAGGCGGGAATGAGCCTCGACGCGCTCGACGGCCTTCTGATCTGGCCCGAGAAGCCCACCCAGATCCTCCTCCTCCACGCCCCCGATGATGCCGAGATCGCCTATCGGGAGGCGGAGCGCCTGGCGACCCTCCCGAACGCACGCCTCCACCCGCTCCCCGGCCTCGGCCATCGGGACGTGCTCTGGCGGGAGGAAAGCGTCTCCGCCGCCGTGCGGTTCCTTCTCTCCGCTTGACGCGCCCGCGCCCATCGCCACCTTCCCGCCCATGCGAACCCCCTCCCCCGCCCTCCGCGGCGTCTTCCGCTCGCTCCGCCTCTACCGGGCGGAGGCGCATCACAGGAGCCTCGCGGCCTTCCTGCCGGAGGTCGCGCCGGGGGCGCGGCTCGTCTTCGACATCGGCGCCCATGCGGGGGACCGGGTGCGCGCCTTCCGCGCGCTCGGCGCCCGGGTCGTCGCGGTGGAGCCCAATCCGCTCATGCTTCGCGCCCTCCGCCTCATGCACGGGCGGGACAATGGGGTGAGCCTCGTCGGCGCATGCGCCGGCGCCGCGCCGGGCCGCGCCACGCTCCGCCTCAACACGGCGAACCCGACCGTCTCCACCCTCGCCGCCGGCTTCGCGGAGGCGGCCTCGGGCGCGCCGGGATGGGAGGGGCAGGTCTGGGACGACGCGTTGGACGTGGAGGTGACGACCGTGGCCGCCCTCGCCGCCGCGCATGGCCAGCCCGACTTCGTGAAGATCGACGTGGAGGGATTCGAGGCGGAGGTGCTGCGCGGCGTCGGCGAGCCGCCCGACCGCCTCGCCTTCGAGATCCTGACGATGGCCCGCCCCGCCGCGCTGGAGGCGCTCGAAGCCGCCGCGGCGCTCGGCTACCTCCGCTTCCGCCTCACGCTCGGCGAAAGCCATGTCTGGGAGACGGAGTGGCTCGACCGGGCCGGGATGGACGGGACGCTCCGCACCCTGCCCGACCGGGCGAATTCGGGGGATGTCGTGGCGGCTTTCTGACCTTTGCGAGGGTTCCGGCCCTACGGAAAGGCGCATCGCGACGACGAGGCCGGCCGGCGCACGAGCGGAGCGCGAAGGGCCGCGGCGGCCCCTTGGCGGACGCTTTGCAACGAAGGAGCGGCGGCGCTTTATCCCACCATGATCTTCGACGGCCGATCGGATTCCAACGTCGCGATGCGTCCGCCCCCCGGCAGGGGCGGCCGCGGCCCGTGCTGGACGCACGGGCCAAGAGTCTCGGGGGGAGCGCGGCGCCTTCGCCCGGCCGGTTCCTCCGTGTCGGCTTTCCGCTCAGCGCCCGAACAGCGCCGCGGAGACCTCCGCGGCCGCAGCGAGGGCGATGATCTCCGGCCGCTTGTCCCGCGGCCCGGCGGCGCCGATGGGGCAGACGAGCCCCGCATCGGATAGCCCCGCCTCGCGGAGCCGCGCGGCCAGCACGGCCCGCTTCGTCGCGGAGCCGATCATGCCGACATAAGCCCCGTCCCTGCGCCGGAGCGCGGCCTCCGCGATCAGGAAGTCGAGCGCATGGTCATGCGTGAGGATCACGAACGCAGCCCCCGCCGGCGCCGCAGCAACCTCCGCCTCCGGCAGCGCCGTCTCCACGATGCGGCAAAGGCCGGCGAGGGGCGCGAGTCGCCCCGCCCGCTCGTCGATGACGGAAAGCGAGAGCGGCAGCGGCGCCAGCGCCCGCGCCAGCGCTGCGCCTACATGCCCGGCGCCGAAGATGAGCACGGCCGGGCGCGGCGCGGGCTCCGGCGCCAGCGCGCCGCGCGTCAGCCGCAACGTCACCCGCCCGCCGCAGCACTGGCCGATATCCGGGCCGAGCGGCTGGATGATCTCCCGACCGGCTTCGCCGCGCGCCAGCATCTCCCGCGCCGCGGCGACGGCGCCCCACTCGAGCGCGCCGCCGCCGATCGTCCCCGTCTCGCCCGAGGCGGTCACGACCATCACCGCCCCCGGCTCGCGCGGGGCTGAGCCAGAGACGGCGACGACCTCGATCAGGACCGTATCCGGCCCTGGGCTCACGCGGCGGCGGCGCGGGCCTTGGCGACGGCCTGCCAGCCCGGCCGCGCGCGCACCCGCGCCATGTAGTCGGCCACGGCGCCCTCCGGCTCCGGAAAGCCCGTCGCCTTCGCCCATCCGCCGAGATGGCCGGCAATGATGTCCGCGATCGTGAAGGTCTCGCCCATCAGGAACGGCCCGTCGCCGAGCAGCGCGCCGAGCGAGGCGAGCGCGTTGCGGAAATCGTGATGGCAGGCGGGGAGGATCGCCTCCTTCGCCCGCAGCGCCTCGGGCAGGATGAAGCTGTGCTTCGCCGCGGTCCAGAGCGGCTGCTCGAAATCGTCGATCAGGAAGCAGACGACGCTCATCAGGCGGGACCGTTCGGGGGAGCCGACAGGAAAGGTCAGCATCCCGTGCTTGTCCGAGAGGTGGAGCAGGATCGCCGTCGAATCGAACACCGCCGTCTCCCCGTCGAGGAGCGCTGGGACCTTGCCGAGCGGGTTGACCGCCTTCAGCGCGTCGCTGTGCGGCTTTGCGGCGACGATTTCGTAAGGGGCGCCGATCTCCTCCAGCGCCCACATGACGCGGGCGGCGCGGGAGGCGGGGGAGCCGTAGAGCTTGTACATGCGGGATCGTCCTGTCGGATCTTGTCTCTGGGCGGCGAGCCCGTCGCGACCGTGGGTCTGTGATCCTCGCGAGCCTGGTTTACCAGGTGGGCGCCAGGTGCATAAGGCCAGGGCCGAACACAGAGCCAGCTCCCGCGAGAAGTTTTACGGCCGG
>JAUHWJ010000239.1 GCA_030424705.1 Alphaproteobacteria bacterium
CCTTCCTCGCGCTCGACCAGAGCCTTGAGGAGGCGTCGCTCGATCTCGGGGAGAGCCGGGCGGGCACCTTCTTCCGCGTCACGCTCCCGCTCGTCGCGCCGGGGATCGTGGCGAGCCTCCTCATATCCTTCACCCTCTCGCTGGACGAGTTCATCATCGCCTTCTTCCTCACCGGGTCGGACGCCACCCTGCCGGTCTATATCTGGAGCCAGCTCCGCTTCACCTCGAAGTTGCCGAGCGTGATGGCTCTCGGCTTCCTCCTCCTCCTCTTCTCGCTCCTTCTCCTCATTGCGGCGGAATGGTTCCGCCGCCGCGCCCGGCGTGGAGTCGACTCGGAGGGCTGGCTTTGACCGCGCCGCTGATCGCGCTCGACCAGGTGGAGAAACGCTTCGGCGCCTTCACCGCGCTCCATGGCGTCTCCGCCGAGATCCGGGAGGGAGAGTTCTTCTCGCTCCTCGGCCCCTCGGGCTGCGGCAAGACCACGCTCCTCCGCTGCATCGCCGGGTTCGAGCAGCCGACGGGCGGCGAAATCAGGATCGACGGCGCCTCGATGGAGGGCGTGCCGGCCAACCGGCGGCCGACCAACATGGTGTTCCAGAGCTACGCCATCTTCCCGCATCTCGATGTGGCGCAGAATGTCGGCTACGGCCTCCGCCGCCTCGGCCTGAAGCGGGAGGAGGCGGCGCGCCGGGTGGAGGAGGCGCTGGCGATGGTCGATCTCGCCGGATACGGCGCGCGGCCGTCCGGCAAGCTCTCGGGCGGGCAGCGTCAGCGCGTCGCCCTCGCCCGCGCGCTCGTCATGCGCCCGCGCGTCCTCCTGCTGGACGAGCCGCTTTCCGCGCTCGACAAGAAGCTCCGCGAGCAGATGCAGGCGGAGCTGCGGCGGCTCCAGCGCGCCGTCGGCATCACCTTCATCCTCGTCACGCATGATCAGGAGGAGGCGCTGATCATGTCGGACCGGATCGCGGTCATGTTCGACGGGCGGATCGCGCAGGTCGCGGATTCGGAAACGCTATACCGCCGCCCGGTCAGCCGCCGCGTCGCCGCCTTCATCGGCGTGATGAATTTTCTGGAGGCCCGCGTCTCCTCGGCCTCCGACAAGGGGATAGATGCCGAAATCGAAGGCCTGGGTCGCGTGGCGCTGCGCGCGGAACAGGCGCCGGGCGGCGCTTCCGGCGCTCTCTCCGCCGGCCTTCGCCCCGAACTTCTCAGCCTTCTATGGCCGGGCGAAAGCGCGGAACGCGTCGTGGAGGGCCTCGTGGAAGATGTGGTCTACTACGGCTACATGACGGATTTCGCCGTCCGGCTAGACGGGATGGCCCGGCCCCTCACCGTGTCGATGCGAAATGCGGCCGGGCGGCGCCCACCTTCGAAGGGCGAGCGGGTGCGCGTCGGATGGTCCGCAGAGTCTGTCGTGCTTCTCGCCTGAAGGCTCACCCTTCAAGCTGGGCGCGAATCCAGTCGTGAAAGGCCGCGATCTCGTATTCTTCCTGCATCAGCACACCCGATGCGAACGGCGCGGCACGGAGCCCGCGCTGGTTCCCCTCACAGGCCGCCGCATCCTCGGCCATCACCCGTTTCGCGAAGACCGATAGCGCCGCGCCGTCGATCCCCGCATCGGGAGGGGCGAGCCATGTCGCCTCCAGCCGCGTCCGACCCGGCCCGAGCGGCAGGACGCGGACGGCGCGGGCATGGTCGACATGGCCGACCAACAAGAAGGAGGGGAGGATCTCGGCGTAAGTCTGCCCCCGCGCCGCATCGGCGTCTGAAAGCCCCGGGAGGCGCGGGCCGACGGCGCCCCCGTCCTCCGTCCAGCTTTCGGCGCCCTCCCGGAGCCGCCCGGTCAACGCCGGCGGCGCGTCTGGCCCGTGGGCGCGCCACGCCGGATCGTCCTCCCGCTCCATGATCCCGCGCCCGTAGATCGGAACGAGCGCAGAGAGCGCGGGGTGGACGCCGGGGCAATGCAGGCACTCGTTGAAATTCTCCCAGAAGAGCTTCCAGTCGCAATCTATGTCGATCGTCTCACTGTGGACGGGGGCGAGTGTCTCCGGCCGCCACGGCGCGAGCGGCACCACGTCCCGCCCATGCGCGGCCTCGAAATCGCCCTGCCCCCCTCCATCCGCGTTGACGAAGACGAACCCGCCCCATTCCGCGACGCCGAGCGGGACGAGCCCATGCGCCGCCCGGTCGAACCCCTCCACCGCCCGCGCCTTGCCGGTGGCGAGGAGTCGTCCGTCCTCCGCATAAGTCCAGTCGTGATAGGGGCAGGAAAGGCGCCCGCCCGCGATCCGCCCGGCACCCTCCGGGCAAAGCTCCGCGCCCCGGTGGCGGCAGACATTGTGGAAAGCCTGGAGCGCGCCCGCCCCGTCCCGGAGCGCGAGCACGCTCATTCCCGCGAGCGGCGCGGCCAGCCGGGCGCCGGGCGCGGCCAGCGCCTCCACTCGCGCGAAGGCGACCCAGCCTTTCCGCCAGATCGCCGCCATCTCCCGCGCATGCTGCGCCGGGTCTCCATACCAGGCGGCGGGCAGAGAGGCGGCGGCGCGCCTCAGGCCGTTGAAGCCCTCCGCACGCACCGTCGCCCGGCCCGCATCGCCGTCCATCGCGGCCTCAGAAACCGGCCTTGATGCGCTCGAACTCGGCGATCATCTTCTCGCGCAACTCGAACGGGAGAGGGGACTGCCAGAGCGTGCTGCCCGAGAAGGACTCGAAATCGTCGAAGCCCGCCGCCTTCAGAGCCTCCGGGTCGAGCGCGCCCATCGCCTTCGCGTTGGAATGGCCATAGCCCCATGCGTTCACGATGTAGTCCGCCGTCCGCGGCTCCAGCCAAGCGTTGATGAAGTCATAGGCCTTGTCCTCCGACCCTTCGCCGCCTTCGAGCTTCACATAGCCGCAGACCCAGGTGGAGGAGCCTTCCTTCGTAGCCCGGTTCATGGCGACAGGATGCCCCTCCGCCTGCATCGTCGTCGGCGTCTCGTTCCAGGCCCAGGCCAGCAGCACCTCGCCTGAGGCGATGAGTTGGGATAGCTGTGAATTGTCTTGCCAGTAGGCGCGGGTGTTGGCGTGCGCCTTCCGGAGGAACTCCGAGGCCGCCTCGAAATCGGCGTCGGTCGCCTTCGTCCAGTCCTTCACGCCGATCGCGAGAAAGCCGAGCGCATAGGCGTCGTCCACATTGTCGGGCAGCGAGACCCGGCCCTCGTATTTCGGAGAGATGAAGGACTGCAGCGTCGCGGCATCCTCCGCCGGCACCTCGTCGGTGCGGTAGACGAGCCCGGTCGCGCCCCAATCGAGCGGAACGATCCAAGCCTTCCCATCCTCCATGAAGCCGTCCATGGCCTTGAATTCGGCCATCACGTTCTCCCATTCCGGGATGCGGCTCGTGTCGATGGGCTTCAGGAGCCCCGCCTCGCGCCATTTCACCACGGACTGCGAGCAGGGATGCGCAAGGTCCGCGCGGAAGCCTGCGCGGAGCTTCTGGAACGCCTCCTCCTCGTCGCCGAAGAAGGAATAGGTCGGCGGGCGGGAATGCTCGTCGAGATACGTCTTGTAGAATTCCGGGTCCTCGTATCCCGCCCAGTCGAAGACGACGAGGTCGGGGTCGGCCGCGAAGGCGCCCTGCGCTGCGATGAGCGCGGCGGCGGAGATCGCGGTTATCCTTGCGATGGTCATGCGGTGGTCTCCCTGTCTTTGGCCCTTCGGGCTCGATGCGTGAAGGCTAGGCGCGGCGCCGCGGCCCCTCAAGTTTTATTTGAGCGCTTATATAATTTTGTGCTTCGCCGCTTGATCAGCTTGCACGGGCCCGCGCCGACGCCAAGCTGGAATTGTCGGAGCGCGGAGGGACTCATGACGGAAACGATCAGAACCGGAGGCTGTCTATGCGGCGCGCTCCGGTTCGAAGCGGCGGGGGAGCCCCACGACGTAGGCTGGTGCCATTGCCGCATGTGCCAGCGCTCCTCCGGCGCTCCGGCGCAGGTCTGGGCGCTCTACCCGCCGGAGGCGTTCTGCTGGACGAAGGGCAAGCCCGCCGTCTACGCCTCCTCGGCGGATGGGCGGCGGGATTTCTGCGCGATCTGCGGTTCGCAGGTCTCGTTCCGCGACGGCGAGCATGTCTCCCCGAATGTCGGCTGTTTCGACGAGCCGGAGGGGCTCAGGCCCCGCCGTCACATATGGGACGAAAGCCGGATCGCCTGGTTCGAAACGCCAGATGGCCTGCCGCGGAGCCCGAGGGGCGACGACTGAGACCTCAGAACATCTCCGCCTCGACCTGGCCGATGGCCTTGTCGAGAATGTCGAACATCCGGTCGATCTCGTCCCGTTTGATGATAAGCGGCGGGGAGAAGACGCACATGTTGATAAGCGGGCGGACGATCAGCCCCAGAGCCTCGCATTTCGCGTCCACCCGCGCGCCGAACTCGAAATCGACCGCGAGCCGCTCCTTTTCCTTCATCCCCGGAGCAGGCCGCCCCTCCACGCAGCCGACAAGGCCGAGCCCGCGCGTATCGCCCACGATCTCATGGCGCCTGAGGTCGTTGAGCCGGGCGACGAAATGCGGCGAGACCTCGCGCACATGCTCCAGAAGCATCTCCCTCTCGATGATCTCGATGTTCTTCAACGCGGCGGCGCAGCAGACCGGGTGGCCGGAATAGGTGTAGCCGTTCTTGAAGGCGACATCCTCGCGCCCCTCGGCGTAGATTTCGTTCATCAGCCGGTCGGAGATGATTGTAGCGCCGAGCGGAAGATAACCCGAGGTCAGCCCCTTCGCGCAGGTGATGATGTCGGGAACGACGCCAAACACATCTTCCGAGGCGAACCAGTGGCCGAGCCGAC
>JAUHWJ010000240.1 GCA_030424705.1 Alphaproteobacteria bacterium
GGCGTGGCGGGCGGGCCGAAGGGCGGGCCGAAGGGGGAGGTTCCGGGGCTGACGCTGAAGGAGGCGCTCAGGACGCCGACCTTCTACATCGTGCTCGCGGGCATGTTCTCGATCTCCATGCTCGTGACGGTGCTGCATTTCTATCAGGTCACGGTATTCACCCGCGCAGGGCTCGACGCGGCGGATGCGGCGCTCGTCTTCCCCATCGCGGCGGCGGTGATGGTGGCGGCGATGCCGCTGGTGGGGCGGCTGATGGACCGGATCCGCACGCGCTTCGCCTTCGCGATGGCGCTGACGGTGCAGGCGGGGTCGCTCCTCATGGCGACGGCGGTGGGGGACTTCGCCACGGCCGCGGTGTTCGCCGCGATCTTCGGGCTCAACAACGCCTTCTCGATGACGCTCTTCGGCTACATCTTCCCGCGCTATTTCGGACGGCGGCATCTCGGCTCGGTGCAGGGCGCGGCGCAGACGGTGATCGTGATCGGCGCCTCGCTCGGGCCGCCGCTGATCGGCTTCGCGGCGGAGGCGACGGGGGGGTTCGCGGGGCCGCTGCAGGTTGCGGCGCTCTTCCCGCTCGCCTGCGCGCTGGTCGCCGCGCTCTTCCTCAGGACGCCCGCGCCGCTGGCCGAGGGGCGGCCGGGGGACTGAAAAGCCCGGAAGCCGGCGGCGGCGGATCGGAGACGGCGGTTGACGCGCTCCGGCGCCTGCGCTACTGCCTTTCCAATCCCAAGTGAAAAAGTAAGGTATTCCGATGGCCGATCTGGAGAGAAAAGCCCGCCTCGTCATCCCCCGCCGGACCATCCTCGGCATGACGGTCCTGCTGGGCGGCGTCGCCGCGGCGCCGGGCTTCCTCGCCCGGGCGGCCGGCAAGGGCGGAGAAGGCGGCGAAGGGGGCGAGGGCGGCTCCATCGAGGGCCTCTCTCCGTCGCTCGGCTTCCTCACCGTCATGGGGCAGTTCGAGGCGACGCACGCCATCGTCGCCGGGCTGGTCGCGGAGGGCCGCCCCGAAGACGCGAAGGCGCATCTCGAGGAGTCGCACCACGCCTTCTATGAGGATATCGAGGACGGGCTGGAGGATCGCGGCGTCGCGCCCTTCGAAGAAGAGGCCGAGGCCTTCGCGGAGGCCGTGCGGAGCGGGGCCGACCCGGCGCGGATCGCCGCGGCGGCGGAGGCGGTGACCGGGCCGATCCACGGCTGTCTCTCCCTCTTCCCGGCGGCGGACATCCTGGCGGCGTCTCGCCAGCTCGTCCTCATCGCGGCGGGGGATTTCGAGGGCGGGGTCGAGGCGGGCGAGGTCGTCGCGCCGCAGGAATACCGGGACGCCTGGGGCTTCTCGCATGTCGCGGCGACGTGGATCGGCGGCCTGACGGAGAGCCCGGACCCGGCGACGGCGGAGGCCGCCGCGAGGGCGCTCGACGCCCTTTCGCCGACGGCGGCGCTCTTCCCCTCGCTCGGCTCCGCGCGGGCGGGCGGCGACGCCTCGGCGCTCCATGCCGCCGCCGCGCGGATCGAGATCGCCGCGCTGCGCCTCGGCTGAGCCGATGGTCGACCTCGTCGGCGGCCTCTTCTCGCGCCATGAGCTGGCGGCGCTGGCCGAAGCCGCCGCCGCCCTCCCCTTCGAGGACGGCCGGGCGACCGCCGGGGCGCTGGCGCGGCGGGTCAAGGCCAACATGCAGGCGAAACCGGGGCCGGAGCGCGACGCGATTCTCCGCAAGGTCTCGGCCTCGCTGATGGCACATGACGGGTTCCGCTCCGTCGCGCGCCCCCGGGCGTTCGCGCGGATGCTGATCTCCCGGTACGAGGGCGGGCAGGCCTATGGCCTGCATGTCGACGACGCGATCATGGACGGGGCGCGCACCGATGTGAGCTTCACGCTCTGTCTCAGCGGCCCGGAGGCGTATGAGGGCGGCGCCCTCGTGCTTTCCGACGCGGTCGAGGACCGGGCGTTCAGGCCGGATGCGGGCGAGGCGATCGTCTATCCGTCGGACATGCTGCACCGGGTCACGCCCGTGACGGCGGGCGCGCGCCTCGCCGTGGTCGGCTGGGTCACGAGCTGGGTCCGCGACCCGGCGAAGCGGCGGATCCTGCGCGACCTCGATCTTGCGCTCGAGGCGGAGGCGGCCGGCGCGGCGGACCCGGCGCAGACCGCCCGGCTGGCGCTTTGCCGCTCCAACCTTCTCCGGCTCTGGGCCGAGTAGGCCGCCGCTCGCGCGCGTCTTGCGCTTTATTGCAGCGCAGCGCCGGCTCATTGACGAAATCGAAGGAAAGCCTCATC
Source organism: Alphaproteobacteria bacterium (assembly GCA_030424705.1). GTDB lineage: Bacteria > Pseudomonadota > Alphaproteobacteria > Rhodobacterales > Rhodobacteraceae > Pikeienuella. The sequence goes on from JAUHWJ010000240.1 coordinate 2,276, forward strand.
TTGACGAAGACCGCGCCGCGCTCCGCGGCCGGTCGCGATCAAGCGCCGCATCAGACGGCCAGAGCGAGGCGAGCATATGGAGACCGAAACGATCGCTGCCGCCGGAGCGGCGGCGGCCGACTTGGATTTTTCGCTGACAGCGCTGTTTCTGCGCGCCACGCTGGTCGTCCAGCTGGTGATGATCGCGCTGGTGATCGCCTCCTTCTGGTCCTGGGCGATCATCGTGGACAAGTACATCTTCTTCGGCAAGGCGCGGCGCGCGGCCTCGCTGTTCGAACAGGCGTTCTGGTCCGGCCAGCCGCTCGACCAGCTGGCGGAGCGGCTCGGGGCGGAGCCGCGCTCGGCGCTCGAGCGCATCTTCGCCGCCGGCATGGCGGAATGGCGGAAGTCGCATTCGGCGGCGGGCGGGATCGCGCCCGGCGCGCAGCAGCGGATCGACCGGGCGCTTTCCGTCGCCGTCTCCCGCGAGGAGGAGAAGGCGGCCTCCCGGCTCGGCTTCCTCGCCTCCTGCGGCTCGATCTCCCCCTTCGTGGGGCTTTTCGGCACGGTCTGGGGCATCAAGCACGCCTTCGAGCAGATCGCGATCCAGCAGAACACCAACCTCGCCACGGTCGCCCCCGGCATCGCCGAGGCGCTGCTGGCGACGGCGCTCGGCCTTCTCGCGGCGATCCCGGCGGTGATCTTCTACAACAAGTTCACCGGGGACGTGGACCGGATGGGCGGGCAGATGGAGAATTTCGCGGAGGAGTTCGGCGTCATCCTCTCCCGCCAGATCGAGCGGAAGGCGGCCTGAATGGGCGCAAGTCTCTCCGGTTCGGGCGGCGGCGGACGGCGCAAGCGTCGGCGGCGCGGCGCCGGGCGGCCGATGTCGGAAATCAACGTCACGCCCTTCGTGGACGTGATGCTGGTGCTCCTCATCATCTTCATGGTCGCGGCGCCGATGCTCACCGTCGGCGTGCCGATGCGGCTGCCGGAGACGAACGCGCAGGCGCTGCCGGTCGAGCCCGAGCCGCCGCTGACGATCAGCCTCGCGGCGGACGGGGTGATCTTCGTGCAGGAGACGCCGATGGACTTCGCCGAGTTCTCCGCGCGCCTCCCCGCCATCGCGGCGGAGCGGAAGGACGGGCAGGTCTATCTCCGCGCGGACGCCGGGCTGCCCTATGGCGCGGTCGCGCAGGCGATGGGCGCGCTGAACGCCGCCGGCTTCGCCTCCATCGCGCTGGTGACGGACCCGGCGCCGCCGGCCCCACGGGGCGAATGAGATGCGCGTCGGCGCAGCGGTCTCGGGCGGCGCGCATCTGGCGCTGATCCTGCTCGCGCTCTTTTCGGGGGCGCTGTTCAGCGCGCGCGAGACGCCGGCCATGAACATCGCCGAGGTCACGCTGATGAGCGGCGCGGAGTTCGAGGCCGCGCGCTCCGCCGCGCCTGTCTTCGACGCGAACCTGCCGCCCGCGCCGGAGGCCGCGAACCCGGGCGAGGAGCGGGCCGACGTAAAGCTCGCCGAGACCGACGCCGCGCCGACCGCGCCGGAGCGCGCGCCCGCCCCGCCCGAGGCCCCCGCGCGGGGCGAGACGACGCCCGCCGCGCCCGACCCGCTGAGCCAGACCGCCGTCGCCGATCTCGGCGAGCGGCTCGCCGCCCCGGCCGCGCCGGAGGCGGGGCGGATCGTCGCCGCGCCGCCGCCCGAGCCCGACCCGGCCCCCGTGGCGGAGAGCGCCGTCGCCCCCGCGCCCGCGCCGCGGCCCGCCGCGCCCCGCGTCGAGGAGACGGCGCCGGAGCCGCCTGCGCCGGTTCCCGCGCCGGTCGAGGCGGCGGAGCCCGCCCCGGCGCCGCAGCCCGAGCCCGAGCGCGCGCCCGAGCCGCAGCCCGAGGTCGCGGAGGCGACGCCGCCGGCGGAGGAGCCCCCCGTCGAGACGCTGAACGACCCGGCCGTTCCGGCGCCGAAGCTGAGCCCGCCGCCGCCGACCAAGCCGCGCGACGTGGCCGAGGCGAAGCGCGCCGAGCGGCTCGCCCGCGCCGCGGAGCAGCCGGAGGAGACGGGCGCCACGCGGCAGGCCGCGGCGCCTTCTGGCGGCGGCACGACGCGCACGGTGGGCGAGCTTTCCTTCCGCGACAAGGAATCGCTCCGCGTCGGCATCCGCGGCTTTTTCAGCCCGCCGTCGGGCCTCGCCAACGCCGACCAGCTTGCCGTGAAGATCCGGATCGAGGTGAGCGAGGAGGGGCGGATCATCGCCGGGCCCGAGGTGCTGCAGCCCTCCGGCCGGCTCGACGCCGCGCATGACGCGCTCTATCGGGCGGGGGTGCGCGCGCTCCGCCGGGCGGAGGCGGCGGGCGTATTCTCTGCGCTGCCCCGTGACAGATACGGGTCATGGCGGTTAATGAACGTGACCTTCACGCCGCGGGAGATACAGTTCCTATGACGCGTTTTCTCATCGCCCTCCTCCTCATCCTGCCGGCGCTCTCCGCGCCGCGGGCCCAGACGAATGACGGCGCGCTGGAGATCACGGTCGCCGGCGGGGAGTTCGAGCCGA
>JAUHWJ010000241.1 GCA_030424705.1 Alphaproteobacteria bacterium
CGCCGAAGGCGAAGCGGCCATCGCCACGATCCGGGGGATCAGGCCCTACAATCCCGAAATCACGCTGACGGTTTCGGGCGGGATGAATCGCCCTCCATACGCCAAGTCGAACTCCGTCGCCGCGCTTTTCGAGCATGCGCGGGGACTGGCCGCAGGCATCGGCTTAGACCTTCAGGACACCTTCACCGGCGGCGGGAGCGACGGCAACTTCACCGCCTCCATCGCGCCGACACTGGACGGGCTCGGTGTGGACGGGGCGGGAGCGCATACGATGGAGGAGCATCTGCTTGTCTCATCGCTCGTTCCGCGGATGCTTCTGTTGCGGCAGCTGTTCGAGACATTGAGAGCCTGACCCGACCAGAGTGGCTCCGTTTCGGGCGACGGACAAGAGGGCGCTGCAACGAAGCGGCTCTGAGGCGCGTTTGCTCCGACACTGTTTCGGCGACCAAGACCCAGAAGCGATGGGCCGGGAGAGCTAACCAGAGGCGCTACTTGGCGACTGCGGCGATACGCTGGCTAGGCTTATAGGACGAGAGAGGGCGGCCTGTCGAGGCGTCCGCGATCCGGCGCACGATCTCGCCCGCCTTGTCCATCCTGACATGCGCATTGCATCCCTGCACCGGCCTCCAAGGCGGCCCGCCATGGACGCTCTTCCAGTCCCCAGATCGACCTCCAACGCCACCCGGTCGATCGTATCCGACAGATCGCCCTGCCCGCAGCGCCGCTCCGCCTGGGCGAAAGTCATCGCCCAATGATCGATCCCATGAGGCGCCGCCAAAGCCGCCTGATCCTGACCAACAGGCTGCATCATGAGCGAGTCAAACCTGCAATCGCAGGATCTCCTTTTCGCGCGGTTCTTCTGTTTATATATACAAAGCAATAACATAACCCTCTGCACACCGTGTGCACACGCCTTACGACGCCGCCGGCAGCAGCCGGTCGATCACCGCAAGCGCCGCCTCCCGCTCCGCCGCCAACCGCGCCTCGAGCGCTGGAAAATCCCCTTCTCCCGCGGCCCGCGCCAGAGCCGCCTTCAAGCCCTCTCCGGCGGTCTCCGCCTGGAACGAGCCAGCGAGCGCCACTCGCTCAACTTGCTGGAGTCGGCTCTGGAGCCGGTGCGCACTCGTCAACGTCTCCGCCATCTCGGCCTCCATGGCCCCGGCCTCGACAAGCCGGCCAAAGGCCGTGGGGGCGGAGCGCGCCCCGGTGAGCGAGGCGCAGAGGAGCCCGGCCTGCGCGACGAACTCGATGTCCATCAATCCTCCCGCGCCGTGCTTGAGCGACCACAGCTCGCCCCGGACGGCCTTGTGCGCCTCGATCAGCCGGGCGCGCATGGCCGCGACGTCCGCCCGCGTCTTCGCCTCGTCACGTGGGGCGGCAAGCACGGCCTCGATCGCCTGCCCGATATCGGCCTGGAGCGTCTCCGGCCCCGCCACGACCCTCGCCCGCGTCAGCGCCATGTGCTCCCAAGTCCACGCCTCCTTGGCCTGGTAGCGGCGGAAGCCTTCGAGCGAGACGGCGACGGGCCCCTGCCCGCCCGAGGGGCGTAGCCGCATATCGACCTCATAGAGCGCCCCCTCGGCCGTCGCCGCTGTCAGTGCGGAGACGAGCATCTGCGTGAGCCGCGCAAAATAGGGGCCGACGGAGAGCGGCTTCGGCCCGTCAGACGCCTCCGCCCCGGCGGCGTCGTAGACGATGATGAGGTCGAGATCGGAGGAGGCCGTCATCTCCGACCCGCCGAGCTTCCCCATGCCGATAACCGCCGCACCGCGGCCGGGCGGCGGCCCGTGCCGCCGCGCGAACTCCGCCTCGACGACGGGCAGGAGCGCCCGGAGGCAGGCTTCGGCCACGTCGGAAAACCCGCGCCCCGCCTCCGCCTCGTCCGCCACCCCGCGCAGCACCTGCACGCCAAGTCGGAACCGCACCTCCTTGGCCCAGGCGCGGACGGCGTTGAGCCGCATCTCGTAGTCCGTGGCGCGGGCGAGCGCGGCGGAAAGCTCCGCCTCCAGCGCCGCGAGCGGCGGCGGCGGGGCGAAGAAGTCGGCGTCGAGAACGGCGTCGAGCACCGCCGCATTGCGCCCGAGATAGGCGGCGAGCTGCGGCGCGGCGGCGCAGATCTCCGCAAGCAGGTCAAGCAACTGCGGGTTCGCCTCGAAGAGCGAGAAGAGCTGCACCCCGGCGGGTAGGCCGGAGAGAAACCGGTCGAATTGCAGCGCCGCATCGTCCGGATCGCCCGCTTTCGCTAGCCTCCGGAGAATCTCTGGAGCAAGGATGCGGAACTTCCGCCGGGCGCGCGAGGAGCGGGTGGCCGCGATCTCCCCCCCGCCCCACCGCTCCGCCATCTCGCGAACCATGTCCGGCCGGGCGAAAGGCAGCGCGGCGATCACCTTGTCGAGGTCCGGCGCCGGAGCAGCCGGGGCGGACTTGCCGAAGAAGGCGCGCACCCGCGCCCGAACCTCCGAGAGCCGCGCGGCGACCTCGGATTCCATCGCCCCCCGGCTCTCCCAACCGCCAAGCGCCGCGGCCTGCGCCCGCATCTCCGCCGAGACAGGAATGACATGGGTCTGCGCGTCATCGATCATCTGGAGCCGGTGTTCGAGCCGCCGGTGCGCGCGATAGGCGGAGACGAGCGCGGCCCGCGTCTCACCGTCAATTCGCCCGGCAACCTCCAGCGCGGCGAGCGCCGTCTCGGTGCCGCGGACTCGAAGCGAAAGGTCCCGCCCGCCGAAAGCGAGCTGCTGCGTCTGCGCGAAGAACTCGATCTCCCGGATTCCCCCCGGCGCGAGCTTCAGGTCGTATCCTGGCAGGTCGCGCGGCCCGTTCAGCCCCTTTGCGTCACGGATCTTGGCGCGGATCTCGTTGATGTCCTCAAGCGCCGCAAAATCGAGATGCCGCCGCCAGACGAAAGGCGCGAGCCCGGCGAGGAACGCCTCCCCCGCCGCGATATCCCCAGCCGCCGCCCGCGCCTTGATGAAGACGGCGCGCTCCCATGTCCTCCCGACGCTTTCGTAGTAGCGCTCGGCCGCCTCCATCGAGAGGCAGATTGGCGTGACGGACGGGTTGGGACGAAGCCGGAGATCGACACGGAAGACATACCCGTCCGCCGTGATCTCGGAGAGGAGCTTCACCGCCCTCTGAGCCACCCGAACCCAGCGCGTCTTCACCTCGCCCTCCGCATCGGGACTGAAACGCTCTCCGTCATGCAGGAGGATGAGGTCGATGTCGGATGAGTAGTTCAGCTCCCGCGCCCCGCCCTTGCCCATGGCCAGCGCGACAAGGCCGGCCTCCGCCGCCGTCTTTCCTGCGAGAGGGCCGGACGTCTCCGCCGCCAGCGAAGCCGCGAAGGCGGCCTCCACGGCATGATCCGCAAGCTCTGACAGGGCGCCGGTGACCGCGGGAAGGTCCCAGAGCTCGCCAAGGTCCGCAAGCGCGATCAGCAGCGCGGCGCGGCGCTTAAGAACCCGGAGCGCCACACCCGCCTCCCGCATCGCGGCGGGAACAGGCTCCGCAAGCAGCGCGGCGAAGGCCGCTTCCGGCCCGGCTGCGAGCGCTCCGGAGAGCCATTCCGCCTCTCGCTCGATAAGTCGGGCAAGATAGGGGCTGGAGCCGGCGGCGCCGGACAAAAGCGCCGCCGTCTTGCCGCTCACGCTGAGACGCGCCGCCGCTTCCGCCCCGCGCCGGGCGTCATGCGCCCGCGGCAGGGCCGCGATGCGGCCGGCGAAACGGCTCACCGCCCCTCGAAAGCCGGTTTCCGCTTTTCGAGGAAGGCAAGCACACCCTCCTCGAAATCCCGGCTCGCGCCGAGCGCCTGCTGCGCCTTCGCCTCAACGGCGAGTTGCTCGTGAAAACCGTTCTCGACGCTCTGGCGGAGCGCGGAGCGGATCGCGGCGTAGGCGCGGGTCGGCCCTTTCGCGAGGCGCGCTGCAAGTTCGTCCACCCGCGCCATCAGGGCGTCATCCTCCGTCACTTCCCAGATCATGCCCCATTCCGCCGCCTGCGGCGCCGGAATCGGCTCCGCGAAGAGGCACATACCCATCGCGCGCGCGAGGCCGACCTGCCGCGGCAGGTGCCATGTGCCGCCCGCATCCGGCAACAGACCGATGCGCGCGAACGCCTCAAGGAAATAGGCCGAACGCGCGGCGATCACTACGTCGCAGGCGAGCGCGAGATTGGCGCCGGCCCCGGCCGCAGGGCCGTTCACTGCGGCGATGATCGGAACGGGGCTCGCTTCGATCATCTTCAGGATCGGGTCGTATTCTTCGCGCAGGAGCCGCTCGAGATCGATGTCGGAGGCCCGCTGCGCCTGCCCGAGATCCTGGCCCGAGCAAAAGCCGCGCCCGGCGCCTGTCAGCACGATCGCCCGCGACTCTCCCTGAGCGCGCGGCAAGGCGTGGCGAATCTCCGCCCGCATGACTGCGGTGAACCCGTTGAGCGCCTGTGGCCGGTTGAGCGTGATGCGCGCGACCCCGTCTTCGACCGAATAGAGAATTTCCCGATAGTCCATCACCGCCCTTTCCCTGCACGCGCCCGATCATACAGGCGAGGGCGCGGGCGCCAAGCGGAGGAAGGCGGCGGGGCCGCGGCCGATACACGCCGCCACGGCCCCGCCCGTCGGCCGCGACACACGCGGCGGGCGGCGACTCTCTGAACTCGTCGCACCCCTACGCAGCGCCGCCCGACCGCAGCGGCCGACGCGAGGGCCCGGAACACGCCATACGCTCCACCCCTGAAGCTCACTGGCCCGGACCCGCTCCCTTTCTTGCAAGTCCGGCGCCAAGATCGCGTCGGCGGACAAACGGTTGTCC
>JAUHWJ010000242.1 GCA_030424705.1 Alphaproteobacteria bacterium
GCCGGGCGAGGCGAAGCCGCGGTCCACGCATTGCCGGAAGAGCGCGAGGAGCGGATCCCAGTAACCTCCGAGATTGAGGAGATGGGCGGGCTTCTCATGCAGGCCGAGTTGCCGCCAGGTGAGAAGCTCGATCAGCTCGTCCAGCGTCCCCGGCCCGCCGGGCAGGGCGACGAAGGCGTCCGCCCGTTCGAACATGATCGTCTTCCGCTCATGCATCGTCGCGACGCGGATGAGTTCGGTGAGGCCGGAGCGCTCGATCTCCCGCGTCCGGAGGTGATGGGGGATGATTCCGACGACCTCCGCCCCGCCCTTCAGCGCCGCGGCGGCGACGCGGCCCATGAGGCCGACATCGCCCGCGCCGTAGACGAGGCCGAACCCGCGCGCCGCGATTCCGGCGCCGACGGCTTCGGCCGCGCGGGCGAAGGCCGGATCGTCCCCGTCGCGCGAGCCGCAATAGACGCAGATCCGCTTCATGGCGTCTCAGACTCCGGTTTCGGCCGCGAGGAGCGCCAGCGCCTCGGTCGCGGCGATGGAGTTGCCGAACTTGTCCAGCGGCGGTGACCAGGCGCAGGCGGCGTAGCCCTTGGCCGGGTTCACCGCCACGATCCCGCCGCCGACGCCGGACTTCGCGGGGAGGCCGACGCGGAAGGCGAATTCGCCCGACTGGTCGTAGAGCCCGCAGGTCCGCATGATCGCCCGGAGGCGGAGCGCATGGGTTCCCTTCGCCAGCGCCGCATCCCCTGGCTGCGGCGCGACGAGGAAGAGGGCGGCGCGGGCGAGTTGCCGCGCGCTCATGGCCAGCGAGCAGAACTGGAAATAGACGTTGGTGGCCTCGATCGGGTCTTCGGTCAGGTTTCCCTTCGCCTTCAGGAGGAAGGCGGCGGCGCGGTTCATGTCTCCCGTCGCGATCTCGGAGCGGTGGACCTCGCTGTCATAGCGCACGCTCTCGTCCCCGCTCAGGAGGCGCATCTGGTTGCGAAAGCCGACGGCGATGGAGGGGCGGGTGTGCAGAAGCGCATCCGTCACCACGATGGCGCCGGCGTTGATGAACGGGTTGCGGGGCACGCCGTTCTCCGTCTCCAGCTGGATGATGGAGTTGAAGCGCATGCCGGAAGGCTCGCGCTTCACCCGGTCCCACAGACTGTCTCCGATCCATTCCATCGCCAGCGCAAGCGTGAAGAGCTTCGAGATCGACTGGATGGAGAAGGGCTCGTCGGCATCGCCGGCGGCGTATTCGGCGCCCTCTTTCGTCACGACGGCGAGGGCGAATTTCTTCGGGTCCACGCGGGCGAGGGCGGGGATATACTGCGCCGGGAGCCCATCTTCGGCGGTCGGGCGGGCGGCGTCTTCGATGCGTTCGAGGAGGGGCTGCATGGCGGAGGGCTCCGGGGCGCGATCTGCGGATAGAGCGGGGAATCTGCGCTGCGCGCAAGCCTCGACGGCGTGCCGACCACGCCCCTGGACGATATGTCGGCTACTCGGCCCGTCGCTCCCGGTCCGAATACCGCGCCTCGACCTCCAGCTCGTAACGGCGGGAGACGGGGATGATTTCCCCCGTCGACAGTTCGAGTTTCATCGAGCCGCGCTTGCCGATCACGGCCGCCACCGCCGGGTCCGCCACCCAGTGCGAGCGGTGGATCTGCATGCCGGGATAACGCGCGAGGTCCCTCACCGCGTCGCCGAAGCGGTAGAGCGCCATGCCGCCCTGCACGGTCGCCTTCAGCTTGACGTAATGCTCCTGCGCCTCCGCGGCGAGGAGGTCGCCCTCCACCGGGGGCTGCGAGGCGAGGAGGAGGCCCGGAACCTCCGGCCGCGCGCGCTCCGGCTCCGGCTCCGCCTCCGCCGCGGACGGCGGAGCGGCGGCGGCGGCTTCGCGCGGCGGCGCGTAGGGCAGGGCGGGCCGTGGAGCGGCGGGGGCCAGCGCATGGCGCAGATAGGGCGTCAGGAGGAGCGCGGATGTCGTCAGGTGATTGTCGATGAGCGACGCGGCTTCGAGCCCGAGGCGGCTCACCAGCACGTCCGGCGCCGTTCCGAGAAGGGTCACGTCGCCGATGATGAGGTCCAGCGTCGTCACCGCCATGACGAAGGGCGGGTAGGAAAGGGCGGTCGCGAGGCCGACATGGGCGTAAGGGGAGGACCGCTCGGGAAGCGCCTGCGCCAGCGCCGCATAAGCGCCGACGATTATGAGATAGGTCATGCCGATCCGGCAGAACCAGTAGACGTAGACGCCGATCAGCGTCCAGCCCGGCTGCCGGTTCACCTCGTGGGCGGCGAGGATGAGCGCGAGCGCCAGGGCGAGGAGCGCGCCGTTCGCGAGGGGCCCCCGATCCCGGTTCATTTTCAGGTCCTTCCCCATTCGTGACGCATGAATGAAGCGCGACGTTAGCCCAAGCCGACGGGTGCGTAAACGGATGGCGCGCGACATGCCCGGCGCCGACGCGCCTTGCGTAAAGCGCCAAGTGCTCGTGAAGGCGGACTTGCGCGCAAAGGGCGGGAGGGCATCCTCAGCGTATGAGTGTGGACGCCCCTTCGCGGTCCGCGCCGACACCCACCATGGGCGCGGGAAGGGCGGGCGATTGCGGCAAGGCCGCCGCCCGGGCGAGAGGCGGCGGCGCGGGCTCCCAAATCCCCGCGCCGCCGCTGTTGCCGCCTGAATCCAAGAAGCACGCAAACGAAAACCCCCGGAGCCTGCCCCGGGGGTTCGTCGTCAACGCCGTCGAACGAAGATGGTCCTCAGACCGAGCCTTCGCGCTGCGCCTTCTTGCGCGCGAGCTTGCGCGCCCGGCGAATCGCCTCGGCCTTCTCGCGGGCCTTCTTCACGGACGGCTTCTCATAATGCTGCCGAAGCTTCATCTCGCGGAAGATACCCTCGCGCTGCATCTTCTTCTTCAGCGCGCGGAGCGCCTGATCGACATTGTTGTCGCGAACCAGAACCTGCACTTACGTCACCACCTTTCCAGTGTTCGAGTTTCGGTTTTTGCAGGAGGGCGCTATATAGCCAAGCGAGGCGGCGCTGTCCACCGCCTCTGTTGAGAAGTGGAGACAAGATGACCGATGCGACCGACATGACCGATCCCGCGAGCGATCCGATGGCGGCCGTCCGAGCCCGGCTCCTTGCCGCCGCGCTGCCGCATGCGCCGTTCGACGGCTGGTCGGACGCGACGTGGCGCGCCGCAGTCGCCGATTCGGGGATAGACGAAGCGACGGCCCGCGCGGCGACGCCGCGTCGCGGGCTCGACCTCGCCGTCGCCTTCCACAAGGCGGGCGATGCGGAGATGACGCGGCTGGCGGGGGAGATCGATCTCGGCGCGCTGCGCTATTCAAAGCGCGTGGCGCGCCTCGTGCGCCTTCGCCTCGAAGTCGCTGCGCGGGAGCGGGAGGCGGTGAGGCGCGGTGCGACGCTCTTTTCCCTGCCCATGAACGCGCCGGAGGGGGCGCGGCTGATCTGGGGCACGGCGGACGAGATCTGGACGGCGCTCGGCGACACATCGCAGGACTATAACTGGTATTCGAAGCGGGCGATCCTTTCGGGCGTCTATTCCGCCACGCTGCTTTACTGGCTCGGCGACCAGTCAGAAGGGTTCTCGAATACCTGGGCCTTTCTGGATCGGCGGATCGAGGGGGTGATGCGCTTCGAGAAGACGAAGGCGACGCTGAAGAAGAACCCGTTCGCACAGCTCCTGATGGCCGGGCCGAAGGCCGCGCTCTCCCGCGTGCGGGCTCCGGGCGCGCGGGGCGGGCCGGTGGCGGGCCTGCCGGTGGGGCTGCCGGGCCTTTCGCGCCCGCGGTGAGCTTCAGGCTGGCGGAATGTGCGCCGTCGCTTCGATCTCGAGGAGCGCCTCGGGCTCCACGAGGTCGGAAACCATGACGACGCTCATGGCGGGGAAATGGCGGCCCATGACCCGGCGATAGGCCTCGCCCACCTCGCGCTGGCGGGCCATGTAGTCGGCCTTGTCCTTCACGAACCAGGTGAGGCGCGCGACATGTTCGGCGCGCCCGCCCGCCGCCTCGACCACAGCGAGGATGTTCTGCAGCACTTGCTCGAACTGGCCGACGAAATCATGGGCGCGGAAGACCTGGTCAGCCTCCCAACCGATCTGCCCGCCGACATGCAGCGTCCCGTCCGGCGCCAGCATGCCGTTGGCGTAGCCGCGGGGCTTCGCCCATCCTTCCGGCTGGATCGTCTTCATCAGGTCTCCTCCTCCGCCAGTTTCGCCTCGGCCAGAAGCCGGGCGCGCAGGTCTTCCGGCCAGGGGCGTGGGCGGCCGCCGTCCCTCGCCGTCAGGACGAGGGTGGAGCGCATCTCCATCCGCGTCTCGTCCTCCGCCGTGATCCTTGTCGAGATGTCGAGGCTTGCGCGGCCGACCTTCAGCGCGCGGATGGCTATGGAGAGAAGGTCCCCGTGCCGGCTCGGCGCCGTGAAGCGGACCTCCATCGAGACGGTTGGCGTCGCGAGGCCCATCGGGCCGTGCAGCGCCCAGAAGGGTGCGCCAAGTCGCGCCGCGAACCAGCACTCGACGGCCTCGTTCGCCATGTCGAAATAGCGGGGGTAGAAGACGATCCCCGCCGGGTCGCAGTGGTGGAAGCGAACGGGGGCGGCATGGGTGAAGATCATCTCAGACCCCGAGAAAGCGTTCGACCACTTCGGCGTTCAGCGCCGCGCCCTCGCCGGACCAAACGCTTTCGCCCTTTTCCAGCACGGCGAACCGGTCCGCGACCGTGCGGAGCTCCTTCAGCGACTTGTCCACCAGGAGGATGGTGAGCCCACCCTCCGCCTTCAGCCGGCGGATCGCGG
>JAUHWJ010000243.1 GCA_030424705.1 Alphaproteobacteria bacterium
GCGAGCGGTATGCCCGGCTTCACGCCGGCATGGGCGAAGAACCAGCCGCGCCAGCGCCAGAAACGGCGGAGACCGGCGAGGAAGGCGAAGTGCATCGCCGGCACGGCGAGCCGCGCCTCCCGGTGCGGGGCCGCGCCCCGCGCCTCCGAGGCGCCCTCGGGCACGGAGAGGCCGTAGGAGCGGAGCGTGTCGGCCCCGCCGATGCGCTCATGCAGCCACCAGTACTCGCTCCTGAGCTTCGAATCGCGACCGCCCGGCGCCGCGAGGTAGCGGAGGAACATCCTGTCATGGTTGCCCAGCAGGTTGATCCAGGGCCGGCCCTCTTCCTCCCCCCGGAGGAGGAGCCCGATCACCCCGGCGCTTTCAGGGCCCCGGTCCACGAAGTCGCCGATATGGACGACGACATGGGCGGAGACCGGCGAGGCCGCGAGATCGGCCTCGATCGCCTCGTGCGCCGCGTTGAGGAGCGTGAGCTGGCCGTGGATGTCGCCGACGGCGTAGACGCGCTCCGGCCCGCTCATGCGCGCCCGTAGGCTTGCAGCGTCTCGACGCCGAGCGGCCCTTCGCTGCGGCTCGCGATGGCGCGGGCCGCCGCCAGCGCGCCGGCTGCGGTGGTGTAGTAGGGCGTCCGCATGGCGAGGGCGGTGGCGCGGAGGCTCGCGCTGTCCTTCACCGATTGCGGCAGGTCGGTCGTGTTGAAGACGAGGGCGATCTGGCCGTCCTTCATCATGTCCACGATGTTCGGCCGGCCCTCATAGACCTTCTTCACCGTCGCGGCCTCGACCCCGTTGGCGGTGAGATGCGCGGCGGTGCCGGAGGTCGCCACGATTTCGAAGCCGAGCCCGGCGAGGAGGCGCGCGGCTTCCAGCGCCACGGCCTTGTCCGCATCCTTCACCGAGACGAAGACGCGCCCGCCCTCGGGGAGCGCGATTCCGGCGGCGAGCTGGCTCTTGAGGAAGGCGCGGGGGAAACTCTTGTCGATTCCCATCACCTCGCCGGTGGAGCGCATTTCCGGGCCGAGGAGCGTGTCGACGCCGGGGAAGCGCGCGAAGGGCAGCACCGCCTCCTTCACCGCGACATGGCCGGGCGCAGCGCCCGGCAACGCGAAGGCGGAGAGCGGCTCGCCCGCCATCACCCGCGCGGCGATGGCGGCAATGGGCGCGCCCACCGCCTTCGCCACGAAGGGCACGGTGCGGGAGGCGCGGGGGTTGACCTCCAGAACGAAGATCTCACCCTCCCGGATCGCGAACTGCACGTTCATCAGGCCGACGACGCCAAGCGCGCGGGCCATCTCTCCGGTCTGGCGCTTCAGCTCCGCGATGGTCGCGGCGGAGAGTGTATAGGGGGGCAGGGCGCAGGCGCTGTCCCCCGAATGCACGCCCGCCTCCTCAATGTGCTCCATGACGCCGGCGACATGAACCTCCCGCCCGTCCGAGAGCGCATCGACGTCGACTTCGACGGCGCCGGAGAGATAGCCGTCAATCAGGACAGGGCTGGAACCCGAGACGACCACGGCCTCACGGATGTAGCGGTCGAGCTCCGCGTCCGAGCGCACGATCTCCATCGCCCGCCCGCCGAGGACGTAGGAGGGGCGGATCACGACGGGATAACCGATCTCCTTGGCCACGGCGAAGGCCTCGTCCCGGCTCCGCGCCACGCCGTTCGGCGGCTGGCGCAGGCCGAGCTTCGTGAGCAGCTTCTGGAAGCGTTCCCGGTCCTCTGCGAGGTCGATCGCGTCCGGCGTCGTGCCGAGGATCGGGATTCCCGCCGCTTCCAGCGCGTTGGCGAGCTTCAGCGGCGTCTGGCCGCCGAACTGCACGATGACGCCGTGCAACTCGCCCTTCTCCTGCTCGACGCGGAGGATCTCCAGCACATGCTCTATGGTCAGCGGCTCGAAATAGAGCCGGTCCGACGTGTCGTAATCGGTCGAGACCGTCTCCGGGTTGCAGTTGACCATGATGGTCTCGTAGCCTGCCTCGGTGAGCGCATAGCAGGCATGGCAGCAGCAATAGTCGAACTCGATGCCCTGGCCGATCCGGTTCGGCCCGCCGCCGAGGATGACGACCTTCTTCCGCGCGCTCGGCCGCGCCTCGCATTCGACCTTGCCCATCGCGTCGGCCTCGTAGGTCGAATACATGTAGGGCGTCTGCGCCTCGAACTCCGCGGCGCAGGTGTCGATCCGCTTGAAGACGGCCCTGATCCCGAGCGCGAGCCGGCGGCGGCGGACCTCCGCCTCGTCCATGCCGGTGAGCATGGCGAGGCGCGCGTCGGAGAAGCCCATCATCTTCAGGTCGCGCATGCCCTCGATGTCTCCGGGCAGGCCCGCCCCGCGGACGCGCGCCTCCTCCGCGACGATCTCCCCTATCCGGTCGAGGAACCAGGGGTCGAAGGCGGTGGCGGCGCGGATGTCCTCCTGCGGCAGGCCCTCGCGCATCGCCTGCGCGATGACGCGGATACGGTCCGGCGTCGCGCGGGAAAGGGCGGCCATCAGCGCTGCGCGCCGCTCCTCCTCCCCGCCCGCCTCGTCGAGGCCGGGAATGGCGATCTCGTCCAGTCCGCTCAAGCCCGTCTCCATCGAGGAGAGCGCCTTTTGGAGGCTTTCATGGAAGCTGCGGCCGATGGCCATGACCTCGCCGACCGACTTCATCGCGGTGGTGAGCTCGGGCTTCGCGCCCGGGAACTTCTCGAAGGCGAAGCGGGGAATCTTCGTCACGACATAGTCGATGGTCGGCTCGAAGCTTGCCGGGGTGACGCCGGTGATGTCGTTGTCGAGCTCGTCCAGCGTGTAGCCGACGGCGAGCTTCGCAGCGATCTTGGCGATGGGAAAGCCTGTCGCCTTCGAGGCGAGAGCCGAGGAGCGGGAGACGCGCGGGTTCATCTCGATAACGACGATCCGCCCGTCCTCCGGGTTGATCGCGAACTGCACGTTGGAGCCGCCGGTCTCCACCCCGATCTCCCGCAGCACCGCGATCGAGGCGGTGCGGAGCATCTGGTATTCCTTGTCCGTCAGCGTCAGCGCCGGCGCGACGGTGATGCTGTCTCCGGTGTGGACGCCCATCGGGTCCACGTTCTCGATTGAGCAGACGATGATGGCGTTGTCCGCCTTGTCGCGGACCACCTCCATCTCGAACTCCTTCCAGCCAAGCAGCGACTCGTCGATCAGGATCTGGCTCACCGGAGAAGCGTCCAGCCCGCTCTCGCAGATGCGGAGGAAATCCTCCCTGTTGTAGGCCACGCCGCCGCCCGTGCCGCCGAGCGTGTAGGCCGGGCGGATGATGGCGGGGAGGCCCACCGTCTCCAATGCGGCGACGCATTCGGCCATGCTCTCCGCGATCACCGCCTTCGGATTCTCGAGCCCGATCCGGTCCATCGCCTCGCGGAAGAGCTTGCGGTCCTCCGCCATGTCGATGGCTTCCTTCTTGGCGCCGATCAGCTCGATCCCGAGCCGGTCCAGCGCGCCGGATTCCGCCAGCTTCATGGCGGTGTTGAGCCCGGTCTGGCCGCCCATCGTGGGCAGGATCACCATCTTCTCGCCCGGATGGCGGGCCTGCTCCTGCACGATGATCCGCTCGACCACCTCGGGCGTGATCGGCTCCACATAGGTCGCGTCGGCAAGGCCCGGGTCGGTCATGATCGTGGCCGGGTTCGAATTGACGAGGACGACGCGGTAGCCTTCCTCGCGCAGCGCCTTGCAGGCCTGAGCGCCGGAATAGTCGAACTCGCAGGCCTGGCCGATGACGATGGGTCCGGCGCCGATGATAAGCACGCTGTCGATGTCGGCGCGTTTCGGCATGAAGGCCCCCGGCAGGATCGGTTTCTCGATCCTTTCGGTCGCGGCCGGCAGGATCGCGCCGGTTTATAGGGATTGCGGCCGGGCGCGCAAGGCGGGGCGGCGGCCCCTCGATTCTCCTTTTCGGCGAGCCTCGCCTGCGGTATTCTTCGAAGCAGATTTATTGATCATGAAGGAGCTTTCGATGACCGAGGAATTCGAGACTGTCCGCACCCCCGATGTCGAGAACGCCTGCGTCTGGTATGCCTCCGTCTTCCATGCGGAGATGCTTGCGGGCGAAGAGAACGGCGGCCGCTCCATGCGGATTGGTTCGCGCCGCTACCGCATCGTACCCGGCGCGGATCCGGAGCCGCAGCACGACGCCCTCGTGCGCGATGTCGACGTCTGCATCGCGCGCGGCGCGACGCGCGGCGGGCGCATCGTGGAGCGGGCGCATCGCGCCCCCTGCGGCGCCCGGGAGGGGCGCGTGATGGACCCTTTCGGCAGGCTCTGGCGGATCAGGAGCGCGTGAGGCCGCGTTTCGGCTTCCGGTTCACGAGGACGATGCCAAGCCCGACAAGCGTGAGCGCAGCTACGAGTTGCGGCGTGAGCGCGTCGTCGAAGACGAGCCAGCCGAAGAAGACGCCGAAGACCGGCGCAAGGAAGCCGAAACTCGCCATGTCCGAGGCGGGATAGACAGAGAGCACCCAGAACCACGTCAGGAAGCCCATGCCGACCACGACGAAGGACTGGAACAGAAGGACGGCGAGATGCGCCTCCGTCGGCTCCCGCACCGTGTCCCCTGTCAGGACCGCGAAGGCGATCATCGCCGGGGCGGAGACGGCGAGCTGGTAGAGGAGCTGCATCTCCGGAATCGCCTTCGAGAAGGCCGTTGTCCGCGCGATCAGCGCGATCGCCGCCCAGCAGAGCGCGGCGAGGAGGCACATCAGGTCCCCCACCAGGGCCCATTCGGTCGCCGGCGCGGCGTTCCCCGAAAGCGCGAGCGCGACGCCCGAGACGGCGAG
>JAUHWJ010000244.1 GCA_030424705.1 Alphaproteobacteria bacterium
TACCCCACCCTTTCACCCTTACCCCCTGAGGGGCGGTTTGCTTTCTGTGGCGCTTTCCCTCGGGTCGCCCCGGCCGGGCGTTACCCGGCGCCGTCTCTCCATGCCGCCCGGACGTTCCTCACCCCCGAGGGAGCGCGGCTATCCGGCCATCCGCATCGTGCGGATAGGGGGCGGCGGCGGCGGCGTCAACCGCCTTCGGCCGGAACGCCGAACGCCGCAGCGGCCGCGCCGAGAGAGGCCATGAAGAGGAAAAAGGCCGATCGCCCCTTCGAGCCGCGCCGCCAGGCGAGCCGCGCCGCGATCATCGACTGGAGCGCATAGTAGATCGCAAACGCGCGAGAGGCGTAGCTGATGATCTCGAAGACATTCGAGGCCCATGTGAGCGTCAACCCCGCAAGCACCAGCACGGCGTAGCCCGCCCCGGCGGAGAGGCGGCCGCCGGTCACCTCGGAGAGAAGTCCCCCCGCTCCGCCCGCATCGGCTATGGCCGCGCTCGCCTGCGCCGATAGCGCGGCGAGAACGAGGAGCGGGGGCAGGATCGGCGCAGCCTGCGCCATCAGGTCGATGATCGCGGTCTCGCTCAGCGCGCCTTCCCCGACGTGGAATCCGACAGAGAGCAAGGCGACATAGACGATGTAGATGCCGGCCGCGACCAATTGCGCCAGCCGCATGGACCGGATCCGGAGTTCGGCTTCGTATTCGGCGCCGAGATAGCGCGAGGTCTCGAACCCCTGCACGGTCACGATCAACCCGAAGCCGAGCGTGAGCGCCGCGGCGGGGCCAAGCGTCGGCGGCGCGATCACGGCGGCGCCGTCCAGCACGGCGGACCCGGAATGGACGACGAGCCCCGCAATCAATCCGGCGATGACCGCCAGCTTCAACGTCACCGTCGCGATCTCCGCCCGCTCCAGCATCTCGAAGCCTCGCGTCCAGCCGACAAGGAGCAGGAGACAGAGCATTGCGCTCGTGAGGAGCCGCGCTTCGAACGGACCGTCGAACGGCGTCAGCCGCACGCCGAACGCCCCGAAGAGATTGAGGTAATAGGCGACGGAGATGAAGTATGCCCCGACGAGCGCGATGTCGGAGAGCCCGGCAAGCGCCGCGACCGCCCGATCCTCCTCCGGCTTCAGCCCCTCCGCATACCGGATATTGTCCCTCAGCGCCATGCCGAAGCCCCAGGCGGCGAGGCAAAGCCCGGCCATCGCCGCGGTCGCCCATATGCCGAAAGCGTGCGCGAGGATCGGGCCAAGCACGAGAAAGCCGGACCCGATGATGGATGCGAGCGGCGTGGCCGTCGCCCGCCAGAGCCTCGATCCGCGCATCGCCGGCGAGACGAGCGCGGCCAGTGTGGCGAAGGCGAAGAGAACGACGAGGATATTGGCGGCCGTCATCGGCGCGCCGCCAGTCCGAGCCGGGCGAGCCGCGCCCAGTCGAACTTCCCGCCCGGGTCGATCTTCCGCCCCGGCGCCACATCCTCATGCCCGACGACGTTGCGGGGGCTGACCGGCCAGCGCGCCATGATCTCCGCCAGCAGCCGCTCCAGCGCCGCCATCTGCGGCTCGGGGAACGGATGATAGCCATGTTCGTGGCCGCGGTTGACGAGCTCGATCCCGATGGAGCGGGAATTCACATCCCGCTCCCCCTCCCATTCCGAAACCCCGGCATGCCAGGCGCGCCGATCCTCGGGGACGAGCGCCTCCGTCCGTCCGTCCAGATGGACCAGCCAATGGGCCGAAACCTCGGAAGCCGGGTCGCAGAGCCGGGCGCGAGCCGCCTCCGCCGTCTTCATGCCCGTGTAGTGGATCACCACCATGTCCGGCTTGCCAAGGCGACGCTCGTTGTGGTTCGGGCTTTGCATCGCGCGAGGTTTCGGCTTTCCTCCGCCGATGTCCAGTCGCCCCTCCCCGCTCCCGAACCGTGTGGACCCGTTCGGGGCGATCCACGCGCACCCTTCGCGCGGCGCATGGATGGGCAATCGCGGCGGGCGGATCCACGAGGGGGTCCGCATCGCGCGGCTTCAGGCCTCCCGCCGCTGGATCATCTGCCGCCTTAAGTGGAAGGACTGGCGGCGCGCGGTCATGGGCGAAGGCTATACCGAGCTTTTCTTCCAAGACGAGGCGACGGCGCTCGCCGCAGGCCACCGCCCCTGCTTCCTCTGCCGGCGTGAGGCGGCGCTCCCCTTCGCCGAGGCCTTCGGGGAGGCGCGGGCCGAGGCGATGGACCGGCGGCTCGCGGCGGAGCGGCGCGGCGCCGGGCCAATCGTCGAGCCCGAAGCCCTCGCGCCGGGCGCGATGGTCGAGGCGGAGGGCGCAGCCTTCCTCTGGGACGGCGAAGCGCTGCGCCGCTGGTCCTTCGAAGGCTACGGGCCGCCCAGGCCGCCCGGCGGCCCGTTCCGGCTTCTCACCCCCGTCTCGACCCTCGCGGCGCTCCGCCGGGGCTACCGCCCGGAGACGGGCGTTTCGGCCCCGAGCTGAGCGCGGGGCCGGGCTTTGCCCCCGCGCGCGGTTTGCGGGCGCCGGGCTTCGGGGCGGGGGGGGCCGGCTGCGCCGGGCCGCGCAGCGCCTCCGGGTCCCGCTTGATGCCGAGCTGGTCCCGCAGGATCTTCGGCCGCACCTCCTCCACCGCCCCGGCGGCGAGATCGCCGAGCTGGAACGGGCCGTAGGAGATGCGGATGAGCCGGTTGACGACGAGCCCCACCGCCTCCAGTGCCCGCCGGATCTCCCGGTTCTTGCCCTCCTTCAGCGAGATCCCGAGCCAGAGATTGCCGCCCTGCGCCCGCTCGATCTCCACCTGCATCGGCTGGAAGCGCTCGCCCTCCACCGTAAGGCCCTTCCGCAACGGCTCCAGCCCCGCATCGTCGATCCGCCCGTGGGCGCGGGCGCGATAGCGGCGGGTCCAGCCCGTGGAGGGAAGCTCCAGCTTGCGTTTCAACTCGCCGTCATTGGTGAGGAGCAGCAGCCCCTCCGAAGTGAGGTCCAACCGGCCGACGCTGAGCACGCGCGGCATGTCCGGCGGCAGATGGTCGAAGACGGTCGCCCGCCCTTTCTCGTCCCGTTCCGAGGTCACGAGGCCGACGGGCTTGTGATAGCGCCAGAGCCTGGGCGGCTCCGCGGCGGCGAGCGGCTGCCCGTCCACCTCGATCCGGTCGGCCTCGCTCACATTCAGCGCCGGGCTCGCGATCTTCCTGCCGTTGACGGAGACGCGCCCGGCCTCGATCATCCGCTCCGCCTCGCGGCGGGAGGCGACGCCGGCGCGTGCGAGCCGCTTGGCGATGCGCTCGCCCCCCTCCGTTTCGCTTTCCTTCGGCATTGATCGGCCCTTGCAAGCGCGCGCGGCGCGGGTTCAAATCGCTCAATGGGCCTTTTCTCCCCCCATATGCAAGCCGCGCTGGAGGAGGCGCGCGCCGCCGCCGCCCGCGGCGAGGTTCCCGTCGGCGCCGTTGTGGCGGAGCCGGGCGGCGCCATCCTCGCCCGAGAGGGCAACCGGATGCGGGAGCGGAATGACCCCACCGCCCATGCCGAGATCCTCGCCATCCGCGCGGCCTGCGCCCGGCTCGGGGCCGAGCGGCTGACCGGGCTCGACCTCTTCGTTACGCTCGAACCTTGCGCGATGTGCGCCGGCGCGATCTCCTTCGCCCGGATCGGCCGGCTCTATTTCGGCGCGGTGGACCCGAAGGGCGGCGCGGTGGAACACGGCCCGCGCTTCTTCGGTCAGCCGACCTGCCATCACGCCCCCGAACTCTACGGCGGCATCGCGGAGCGGGAGGCGGCGGAGCTCCTCCGCGCCTTCTTCGCAGGCCTCAGGGCCGGCGGATGATGTTCAGCCCGGGGCCGACGCCATAGCTCGGGCTCTGGTCCCGGCGCAGCTGGTCCGTCCTGATCGCCGGCTGCCGCTCGATCTGGCTCCGCTGGTCGAGCAGGCGTCCCTGATTGTCGAACATCCCGCCCTCGCGGCGGCGCTGCTCCGCCGGCGTCTCCTCCCGCACGAGCGGACGGTCGGAGGAGACGGGCGGCGCGCCTGCCGAGGGAGGCGGGCTTTCCGCCCGCGGAAAGGGCGCGATCTGTCCGGGCGGCGGCGGGCTCTGCGCGAATGCCGCGCCGGCGAGCAGCGCCGCAAGCAGCGCCGCGCTATTCCGAAGGCTGGAAGAGCGAGCGGAGCCGCCGGTTCCCGCCCTTGCGGAGGCCGGGCGGGCCCGAAGCCTCGAAATCATAGCGGTCGCCCTCCGAGGCGCTGCGCTCGTAGATGTTGTCATAGCGCCGCTCCGGCCGCCGCGTCGGGTCGAAGCCCGGCGCGATGAAGGGGGAGCGTTCGGCCGCCGCCCGGTCCGGCGCGGCCTCCAGCACGATCTCGCCCTGCGGCCGCTCCGCATCCTGCGCGAGGAGCGGAGAAGCGGCAAGCGCGGCGCAGGCGAGGAGGAAGGCGCAGGGCTTCATGGAGATCTCCCATGCCGTCGAGATGGCGAATCCTACGGCGCTTTCAACCAGCGGTCGATATCCGCTCAGATCACGATCGCCTTCATCACCTCGGGCTCGACGATCCGCGCGCCCGGAACCTCCATCCCCTCGGCGGATTGCGCGAGAAGCGGGAAGGTCTTGTAATGGCAGGGAATGATCGTCCGGAACTTGAAGAATTTCCGGCAGGCGAAGGCGGCGCGGGGCGGGTCCATCGTGAAATGCCCGCCGATCGGCACGATCCCGATATCGGGATCGTGAAGTTCCGCGAAGACGCCCATGTCGGCCATCACGTCGGTGTCGCCCATGAAATAGATCACATGGCCCTCGGCGGCGATCATG
>JAUHWJ010000245.1 GCA_030424705.1 Alphaproteobacteria bacterium
AGGCTCTCCGCCTCCGCGCGCTTCCGGCCCTCGACGAGCATCGCCGCCGTCATGTCGCAGATCGTCGCCTCGCCCTCGCCCTTCAGCCTGTCCAGCACGCGGAAGGAGACGTCGCCCGTCCCCCCCGCGACGTCGAGGAGCTTCATGCCGGGCCGCGGCGCCATCCAGTCGATCAGCGCCTCCTTCCACAGGCGATGGATGCGGAAGGACATCACGTCGTTCATCACGTCGTATTTCGAAGCGACGGAGGAGAAGACGCCGTGGACGAGCCCCGCCTTCTCGCCCTCCGCCACGTCGCGAAAGCCGAAATGGGTGGTCGGGCGGCTCTCGCCGGTCTCGCGCTCGTCTGTCATGTCGGGCTACATAGCCCGGTCCGCGCCGCGCCGCCATAAGCCGCGCGAAGCGCCGCAGGGGGAAGGACATGCCGGAGCTGCCCGAGGTCGAAACGGTCCGCCGCGGGCTTGCCCCGGCGATGGAGGGGCGGACGATCCTCCGCGCCGAGCAGCGCCGGCCCGACCTTCGCTGGCCGCTGCCCAAGCGCTTCGCGGAGCGGCTGACCGGGCGGCGAGTCCTGCGCCTCGGGCGCCGGGCGAAATACATCCTCGCCGATCTCGATGGAGGCGAGACGCTGATCGTGCATCTCGGCATGTCGGGGCGGATGCTGGTCTCCGGCGGGATGCTCGGGGAGTTCGTCCATGCTCATGGCGGCGACGGCAAGCACGACCATGTGATTCTCGACATGGAGGGCGGAGCCCGCATCGTCTTCAACGACGCGCGCCGCTTCGGCGCGATGGACCTTTGGCCCTCCGAGCGGATCGGGGAGCACTGGCTGCTGAAGGACCTCGGGCCGGAGCCGCTTTCGAACGGGTTCAACGGGGACTGGCTGGCGGCGCGGCTCTCTGGGCGGTTCACGCCAGTCAAGGCGGCGCTGCTGGACCAGAAGATCGTCTCCGGCCTCGGCAACATCTATGTCTGCGAGGCGCTTCACCGCGCCGGCATCTCGCCGAAGCGGATGGCGGGCTCGATCTCCGCGGCGCGGATCGGGCGGCTCGCCGAGGCGATCAACGCGACCATCGCGGACGCGCTCGCCGCCGGGGGCTCCTCCCTGCGCGACTACCGGCAGGCGGACGGGGAACTCGGCTATTTCCAGCATTCCTTCCTCGTCTATGACCGGGAGGGCGAATCCTGCCGGCGCGAGGGATGCGGCGGAACCGTCCGCCGCGTCGCGCAATCGGGGCGGTCGAGCTTCTATTGCGCGTCCTGCCAGAGATAGGCGCGCTGGACGAAACCTTTCCCCGCCTCGCCGCGAAGGGATGGAGAGGCGCGACGACGCGCCCGACAGGGAAAGGATCACGTCATGTCCAAACTGAAGACCGCCCTCGCGGCGATCACGCTCGTCATGGCCGCAGGGGCCGTCGCGGCGGAGAATCCGGAAGTCGGCGGCGCGCCGATGCTGGTCGAGAGGAACATCATCGAGAACGCGGTCAACTCGGCTGACCACACGACGCTCGTCGCCGCGGTGCAGGCGGCGGGGCTCGTCGAGGCGCTGCAGGGCGAGGGACCGTTCATGGTCTTCGCGCCGACCAACGAGGCCTTCGCCATGCTCCCGCCCGGCACGGTCGAGACGCTGCTGAAGCCGGAGAACAAGGAGACCCTGACGGCGATCCTGCTCTATCACGTCGTCCAGGCGAACGCGCTTTCCGACGCGATCCGCAAGATGGTGCGGGACGACGGCGGTGCTCATCCGGTCAAGACGCTTGGCGGAGGCGAACTGACGGTGCGCACGGAGGCCGGCGAGATATACCTTTATGACGCGAAGGGCGGCATCGCGAAGGTGACGATCGCCGATGTCCGGCAGTCCAACGGCGTGATCCACGTGATCGACCGGGTCCTGATCCCGGGCTAAGCCGCGGCCCGACCGCTTGCCCTGCCCCTGCGGCTCCGCGGGGGCCGGGTTGACGCAATCAGGAGCGGCGCGTATACGCGCGCTTCGTTTCGCAAGAAGAACACGGAATCGACTCATGGCCAACTCGCCGTCCGCCGCCAAGCGCGTGCGCCAGATCGAGCGGCGCACCGCGGTCAACACCGCCCGGCGCAGCCGCATCAAGACCTTCATCCGCAAGGTCGAGGAGGCGATCGCTTCCGGCGACGCCTCCGCGGCGAAGGCGGCGCTGCAGGCCGCGCAGCCCGAGATCATGCGCGGCGCGACCAAGGGCGTGCTGCACGCCAACACGGCGAGCCGCAAGGTCTCCCGCCTCGCCTCCCGGGTGAAAGCCCTCTCCGTCTGAACCCGGCCTTTCGGGCCGTTTCTGTCGCGCTGGCGCGCGGAGCCTTGCTCCGCGCGTTTCATTTTTGTGTCGTTTCGAAGTGATGTTCTGCATTTGCACCGGTTGAGAGAATCGACCAGCTGAGCGATGCTCGCGACGTTAACTTTTTCGATGAGTCGCTATCCAGTTTGGCCCTTGCGACGTTCAGCGAGTAATTTTCTGCCAAGCAGAAGTGTTAATCTTTGTTAATATCCCCCGGTTACTTCGGTGTATTTTCCTTCAGGCCGCACCCGGAAAAATAAGACTTCGAAACCTGCGCCGCCAAGTCGACTTGTGCTTGAAGATCGCGCCGGCTTGCCGGTAACGTCCCCGTGCTCAGAGAGAGGATTCGGGAAAGGATCCCTGGAATGGACACGGGAGACGGGGTGGACGAGGTCGGGCCGGAAGGCGCCTTCGCGGCGCTGAAGGCCGGCGGCGCCATGATGATCGACGTGCGGACCCGCGCGGAATGGAGCTTCGTCGGCGCGCCAGACCTGTCAGGAACGGGGGCGGAGCTTGCCATGATCGAGTGGCAATCCTTCCCCACGATGGCGGTCAATCCCGCCTTCGCGGAGGCCGCGCTCGAAGCTGCGGAGCGGGCGGGCGCAACGAGCGTCTTTTTCATCTGTCGTTCCGGCGCGCGGTCGCTCCGCGCGGCGCAAGCGACGGCGGATGCGGCCGCGGCGGCCGGGCGGCGGCTCCGCTGCGTCAATGTCGCCGAGGGATTCGAGGGCGATCTCGATCTCGACGCGCGCCGCGGAACCGTGAACGGCTGGAAGGCGCGCGGCCTTCCCTGGCGGCAAAGCTGAATGGCGGGGCGGCGGGCATGGAGAGAGCAGTGCGGATGAAGGCGGGCGGGGCGGTGTCGAGGGGCGGGCAGATGGCGGAGGACGAAGCGCGGATCTGGGGCGAGGCGGTAAGGCTCGTACAGTCGGAAATTGGCGCGGCCGCTTGCAACCGATGGATCGCGCCGCTCGTCTTCCGCGGCGCGACGGGCGACTGCGCACGTCTCGACGCGCCGACCGACTTCGCCGCCGACTGGGTGCGCCGGCACTATGCCGAGGAAATCGTCGCCGCCCTTTCCGAAGTGGGCGCGCCCTGCCAGCGCATCGCCGTCTCCGCCCTCGCGGAGCGGCCGGAGGAGCCGGCGCGCCGCCCTGCCGCGCCCGCGCTGGCGCTCGCCGCCACGGACGGCGGGACGGACGCGCCGCTGCGCTCCGCGCCGCTGGAGAAGCGGTTCACCTTCGACCAGTTCGTGGTCGGCCGGCCGAACGAACTCGCCTACGCCGCGGCGCGGCGCGTGGCCGAGGACGACAGCGTCGTCTACAACCCCGTCTTCCTTCACGGCGGCGTCGGCCTAGGCAAGACGCATCTTATGCACGCGATCTCCTGGCGGATCGCCGAGCTGCGACCGGAGCGGAAGGTGCTCTACCTCTCGGCGGAGCAGTTCATGTACCGCTTCATCCAGGCCATCAAGCGGGACAACACCATCGCCTTCAAGGACCAGTTTCGCTCTGTCGACGTGCTGATGGTGGACGACGTGCAGTTCATCGCCGGCAAGAATTCGACGCAGATCGAATTCTTCCACACGTTCAACGCGCTGATCGACTCGGGCAAGCAGATCGTGATCTCGGGCGACCGGGCGCCGGGGGACATCGAGAACCTCGAGGAGCGCATCCGCTCCCGCCTGCAATGGGGTCTCGTGGTGGACATCCACCCGACCGATTACGAGCTTCGCCTCGGCATTCTGGAGGCGAAGGCGGAGGCGGCGAAGGCGCGCGAGCCGAATGTCCGCATGGACCCGAAGGTGCTGGAATTCCTGGCCCACCGCATCTCCTCCAACGTCCGGGTACTGGAGGGCGCGCTGACCCGTCTCTTCGCCTTCGCCGGGCTGGTGGGGCGGGAGATCACGCTCGACATGGCGCAGGAATGCCTTTCCGACCTCCTCCGCGCTTCGGATCGCAAGGTGACGATCGACGAGATCATGCGGAAGGTGGCGGAGCACTACAATCTTCGCCTCTCCGACATGACCTCAGCGCGCCGCGCGCGGGCGGTGGCGCGGCCGCGGCAGGTGGCGATGTTCCTCGCCAAGACTCTCACCTCCAAGAGCCTGCCGGAGATCGGCCGCAAGTTCGGCGGGCGGGACCATACGACGGTGATGCACGCGGTGAAGCGCGTGGAGAGCCTGACGGATACCGACAGCCTCCTCGCGGAGGATGTCGAGCTCCTCCGCCGGATGCTCGAGGCCTGAGGGGCGGGCCGCGCCCGCCCCCCGCTCGGCTCAGAGGCCGTCGAAGAGCGCGGTGGAGAGATAGCGCTCCGCAAAGCTCGGCAGGATCACCACGATCCGCTTGCCCGCCATGCCCGGCCGCGCCGCAAGCTCCAGCGCCGCGGCGACGGCGGCGCCGGAGGAGATGCCGCCCGGCGTTCCTTCGAGGAGGGCGAGCCGCCGCGCC
>JAUHWJ010000246.1 GCA_030424705.1 Alphaproteobacteria bacterium
AAGGTGCGGAAGGGACTCATCTTCCCCGAGGGGGCGGACCCGCGCGATTTCGCCTATGATCTCCGCGCGCTGAAGAAACGGGAGGGTTGAGCCATGCGGGATGTCTATGTCGTCGGAACTTCGTGCACCGCCTTCGGCAAGCGGCCGGGGGACAGCTTCCGCGATCTGGCGCGGGAGGCCTATCTCGACGCGATCGGGGACGCGGCGATCGACGGGTCCGAGATCGAACAGGCCTGGTTCGGCAATTGCGGCATGGGCGCCTGGGGCCAGGCCTCGATCCGCGGGCAGGTCGCCTTCACGCCGCTGGTGCGGGAGGGGCTCTTTCCGGAGCGGGTTCCGATGATCAACGTGGAAGGGGGTTGCGCGACCGCCTCCATGGCGTTCCACGGCGCCTTCAAGGACATTGCGAGCGGGGAGGCGGAGCTTTCCCTCGCCATCGGGGTCGAGAAGACGCATTCGGACGACAAGACGCTGACGCAGGCCATTTTCGACGGCGGCATCGACCAGATGAACCCCGAGGAATGGCATGAATACTATGCCCGCCGGGGCGAGGAGGCGGGCAAGCCCTTCGACGCCAAGGCGGGCGGCGGCACGATCTTCATGGACACCTACGCCATGCAGGCGGCCTGGCACATGAAGCGCTGGGGCACGACGCAGGCGCAGATCGCGGCCGGCGCCTCGAAGAACCATCATCACGGCTCGCTCAATCCGAAGGCGCAATACCGGTTCGAGGTTTCGGTGGAGCAGGCGCTGGCGGACCGGGAGATTTCCTATCCGCTCACCCGCTCCATGTGCGCGCCGATCGGGGACGGCGCGGCGGCGGCGCTGCTCTGCTCGGCGGACTGGCTGGCGGGCCAGCCCGAGGCGGTGCGGGACCGGGCGGTGAAGGTCCGCGCCTCCGTGCTGACGGGCGGCAAGTATCGCGACCCGGCGGAGCCAGGGCTTTCACGGCTGGCGGGGGAGAAGGCGTTCCGCCGCGCCGGGCTCGGGCGCGGGGATGTGGACGTGGTTGAGGTGCATGACGCGACCAGCTTCTGCGAGATCTATCAGCTCGAAATGCTGGGCTTCGCGGAGGACGGGCAAGGGGGGCCGCTCGTCGCCTCGGGCGAGACGGCTTTGGGCGGGCGGCTGCCTGTCAACCTCTCCGGCGGTCTCGTCTCGAAGGGGCATCCGGTGGGCGCGACGGGGCTTTCGATGATCCACGAGCTGGCGCTGCAGCTTCGCGGCGAGGCGGGGGCGCGGCAGGCGAAGGGCGCGCGGATCGGGCTCGCGGAGAATGGCGGCGGGGTGATCGGCTTCGACGAGGCGGCGTGCTCGGTGATCATTCTGGAGGGGCGCGGCTGAGGGGGGCGTGAGCTGGTGAGGCGTCTGAGGGCGCGGCCGCTCTCTCAGATCGCCTCTTCCAGCGTGATGCGAGTCGGGGGCGCTCAGCCCGGTTCGTCCTCGATGCCCCGGCGCCCTTCCACCCACTCGCCCATCAGGCGGAAGGCGTCGTCCGACACCATGAGGTCGCAAAAGAGCGAACGCTCCGCGCTCGGCCGGTCCTCCGGCAGGCCCCGCACGAGGCGCTTGATATGTGCGAGGGCGCGCGGCGGCTTTCCGGCGAGGCGGCGGGCGAGGTTGTGCGCCTCCGCCTCTGCGTCTTCGGCGAGGATCGCGAGGCCGGCCGCGGCGAGTTCTTCGGGGGAGAGGGTGCGGCCGAGGAGCGTCATCTCCAGCGCCTTCGCTTCTCCGGCGAGACGCGGCAGGCGGATCGTGCCGCCGGCGCCGGGGAGGAGGCCGAGATTGATCTCCGGCAGCCCGAAGCGACAGGGGCCCGGCGCGACGATGCGGAGGTCGCAGGCGAGGGCGAGTTCGAACCCGCCGCCCATCGCCGCTCCGTTCAGCGCGGCGAGCCAGACGACGCGGCCTTCCTCCATCCGTCTCATCGCCTCGTGGATGGGGGATTCCCTGACCGGGCGCGCTTCGGAGAACGCCATGCCGCGGGCGCGCATCGCAGCGGCGCGGGCGTGGAGCGTGGCGACGTCGTAGTGACGGATGAAGACGCCGGGGTCGGCGCCGGCGAGAATGCAGGCGCGGAGCGCGCCGTCTTCCTCCACGGCCTTCACGGCTTCGAGGAGGGCGGCTTCCATCGCCTCGTCCATGCAGCCGCCGGGGCCGCCGGAAAAGCGGATGGTCGCGACCGCCCCGTCGCGCGTCAGATCGGCTTTGCCTGATCCGCTCATGCTCATGTCCTCCCTCCGGCAACGAGGGCGCGGGGCGGCGGCGCTGTCAACCTTCGGGGTGACGCGGCGGCAGGCGCTGGCCGGCGCTTGACCCGGGCGGGGGCGCTTCTTAGCGTCGCGGCCAGAGGCGCGGGGAACGCGCCCTTTCCCGGGAGCGAGACGCGCGATGCCGATGAGTCTGGACGAAGCCTCGGCCCATATGGCCGCCACCGAGCCCCGCTTCGCGCTGGGGACGGCGACGATCCGGGGCGAGGCGCTGCCTGTCTTCGTCAATGCGCCGCAGAATCTCCGGGCGCTTCAGGCCTGGGGCGCGACGGTGCGGCCGGCGGATGCGGATTTCATCGTCTTCGAGGATGAGCGGCTCACCTATTCCGCATGGATGGGGGAGACGGCGCGGCTCGCCGCGGGGCTCGTCGCGCTCGGCGTGAAGCCGGGGGAGCGGGTGGCGGTCGCCATGCGCAACTATCCGGAATACCTCACCCTGATGCTCGCGATCTCCGGCATCGGGGCGGTCGCCGTGCTCATCAACGCGTGGTGGACGACGGAGGAACTCGACTACGCCTTCTCCGATTCCGGGGCGAAGCTCGTCTTTGCGGACGGGCCGCGGGCGGAGCGCATCCTGCCCTTCGCGGCGGAGAAGGGCCTGCGGATCATCCTCCTGCGGGACGGGGCGCCGGCCGATCTTGAACGCTACGAGAGCGTGCTCGCCGCGCCGGGCGCGGCGATGCCGGAGCCGGAGATCGACCCCGATTCCGACTTCGCGGTGATGTATTCCTCCGGCACGACGGGCCATCCGAAGGGCGTCGCGCTGACGCATCGGGGGGCGTGCCAGGCCGTCTGGTCCTGGTATTTCACGCTTTCGCTCGGGCCGCTGATGGTAGAAGCGCCGCCGGCGCCGAAGCCGCAGGCGGTGCTCTGCGCGACGCCGCTCTTCCATGTCACGGCCACCCATCCGATCTTCCTCCTCTCGATCCCGCTCGCGGCGAAATTCGTGATGATGCGGAAATGGGACGGGGAGGAGGCGGTGAGGGTGATCGAGCGCGAAAGCGTCACGCGCTTTCTGGGCGTCCCCACCATGTCCGCCGATCTCGCGGAGGCGGCGAAGCGGATGGGCCGGACGCTGCCGACGCTCACGAGCCTCGGCGCCGGGGGCGCGAAGCGGCCGGGCGCGCAGGTGGCGCAGCAGCAGGAGGCCTTCCCGCACGCCGCCGTCGCCTCCGGCTGGGGGATGACGGAGACGAACGCGCTCGGCATCGGCATCCAGGGCGCGGATTATGTCGCGCGGCCCGAGGCGGCGGGGCGGCTCTATCCGCCGATCCAGAAGCTGAAGATCGCGGACGATCAGAGCCGCGCACTGCCGCCCAATACGCTCGGGGAGATCTGCGTAAAGTCGGCGACGCTGATGCGCTGCTATCTCAACAAGCCGGAGGCGACGGCGGAGGCGATCCGCGATGGATGGCTCCATACCGGCGATCTCGGGATGGTGGACGAGGAGGGATATGTCACCATCCTCGACCGGAAGAAGAACATTATCATCCGGGGGGGCGAGAACATCTCCTGCCTCGAAGTGGAGGGGGCGCTGTACCGGCACCCGGCGGTGTTCGAGGCGGCGGTCTTCCCGATCCCGGACGAGCGGTTGGGCGAGGGGGTGGGCGCTGCGGTCCAGATAACGGCTCCGGTGACGGCGGCGGAGCTTTCGGCCTTCCTCTCGGGCCATCTCGCGTCGTTCAAGCACCCTGTCCGCTACTGGATGCAGGAGGGGCCGCTGCTCCGCGGGGCGACCGACAAGATCGACCGCCGGGCGATCCGCGCCGCATGCCTTGCGGAAAAGGTTGGCGCGTGAAGCTCCGCGCGGTGATCTTCGATATGGGCGGGGTCTTCACGGAGAGCCCCGTTTCCGCCTTCGCGCGCTATGAGCAGGCGAACGGCCTGCCGGAGCGCTTCATCGGCGGCGTCGTGAAGGCGCGGCTGCATGACGGCGCCTTCTCCCGCTTCGAGCGGGCCGAGATTTCGCTTGACGAATTCGACGCGGCTTTCGCGGCGGAGAGCCGGGCGCTGGGCCATGAGGTGACGGGGCGGACGCTCCTTTCGATGATGAAGCTCGACTTCCGGCCCGATATGGTGAGGGCGCTGGACCGGATCGCGGAAGCCGGGTTCCTGACGGGCTGCATCACCAACAACATGCCGGGCGGCGGCGCCGAGGAATGGGCTCGGGACGAGGCGGGGTGGCGCACGGCCGAGGCGCTGATGGCGAAGTTCGACCATGTGATCGAGAGCGCGAAGGCGGGCGTGCGGAAGCCCGAGCCGCGCATCTACGAGATGATGTGCGAGGCGCTTTCCGTCGCGCCCGCCGAATGCTGCTTCGTGGACGATCTTGGCGTGAACCTGAAGCCCGCTGTGGCGATGGGGATGCGCGTGATCCGCGTGCCGTTCGAAGACCACCGCCCGGCGCTCGCGGAGCTTGCCGCGATGACCGGGCTCGACCTCTGAAGGAGAGACCATGACCGGATTGTTCGACC
>JAUHWJ010000247.1 GCA_030424705.1 Alphaproteobacteria bacterium
CGCGCGCGGGGCTGGAGACGGTGGCGCTCCGCGTGCCCGCCCACCCGGTCGCGCAGGCCCTGCTCCGCGCCTTCGGCGGCCCCGTCGCCGCGCCCTCCGCCAACCCTTCGGGCCGGATCAGCCCGACCACCGCCAAGCACGTCCTCGCCGGCCTCTCGGGCCGGATCGCCGCCGTGATCGACGGCGGCGCCTGCCCCGTCGGCCTCGAAAGCGCGGTGGTGGGTTTCGACAATGCAGGCGCCGCGCGGCTCCTCCGCCCCGGCGGCCTCCCGGCGGAGGAGATCGAGGCCGCGCTCGGCGCCCCGCTCCTCCCCGCGGGGGAGGGGATCAGCGCGCCGGGGCAGCTTCTCAGCCACTACGCCCCGCGCGCGCCCCTGCGGCTCGGCGCCGCCGCCGCCGCGCCGGGGGAGGCGCTGCTCGGCTTCGGCGGCGCGGCGGGCGCCGCGCTCGACCTTTCGCCCGCGGGCGACCTCCGCGAGGCGGCGGCGAATCTCTTCGCCATGCTCCATGCGCTCGACGCGCGGGGCGGCGCCATCGCCGTTTCCCCCATCCCCGAAAGCGGCCTCGGCCGCGCGATCAACGACCGCCTCCGCCGCGCCGCCGCGCCGCGGGAAAGGAGCCCGGCATGAGCCTCAACCCCGCCTCCGCCGCGCTGCTGGACGGCCTCCGCGAACGTCTCGGCCCCAACGGAGCCAGGACGCCGGAGGACGAACCGGGCCTCTTCCGCGAGGACAGGGACCGCTATCGCGGCCACGGCGCCTTCGTCGCGCGCCCCGCCTCCACCGCGGAGGTGGCCGAGGTCGTCCGCCGCTGCGCCGAGGCGCGGACCCCGCTCATCCCCGTCTCCGGCGGCACCGGCCTCGTCGGCGGCCATGTGACGATGGCGGAGCCCGCGCCCGTCCTCCTCTCGCTCCAGCGGATGAACCGCATCCGCGCGGTGGACGCGGCGGATAACGCCCTGATCGCGGAGGCGGGAGTGATCCTGAAGGACGTGCAGGACGCCGCCGCGGGGGTGGACCGGCTCTTCCCCCTCTCCCTCGCCTCCGAAGGCTCCTGCCGGATCGGCGGCAACCTCTCCTCCAACGCCGGCGGCGTGAACACGCTCCGCTACGGCAACGCGCGCGACCTCTGCCTCGGCGTCGAGGCGGTGCTGCCGGACGGGACGGTCTTCAACGGGTTGAAGCGGCTCCGTAAGGACAATATGGGCTACGACCTCCGCCATCTCCTGATCGGCGCGGAGGGGACGCTGGGCGTCATCACCGCCGCGGCGCTGAAGCTCTTTCCCCGCCCGGCGGAGACGGCGACCGCCTGGCTCGCCGTCCCCTCGCCGCAGGCGGCGGTGGACCTCCTCCACTTCCTCCGCCCCCGCGTGGGGGACGTGATCTCGGCTTTCGAGCTGATCGACGTGGTCGGGTTCGACTTCCTGGCCGAGACCGGAATGCCGAAGCCCGCGCCGCTCGACCCGATGCCGAAATGGTCCGTTCTCGTCGAATGCGGCGGCCGCGCCGGCGTGGGCGAGGCGCTCGAATCCGCGCTCGAGGCGGCCTTCGAGGCCGGGCTGGCGACGGACGGCGCCGTGGCGCAATCCGCCCAGCAAAGGGACGCGCTCTGGACGATCCGGGAGACGATCCCGCTCGCAAACCGGGCGGTCGGCGCGCTCTCGAACCATGACATCTCGGTGCCCGTCGCCCGCCTGCCGGAATTCATCGACAAGGCCACCGCGGCGCTGAACCGGCTCGATCCGACCCTTCGCATCAACTGCTTCGGCCATGTCGGGGACGGGAACCTGCATTACAACGTCTACCCGCCGAGGGGCCGCGACAAGGCCGCGCTCGGCAACCGGCGGGACGAGGTGAAGCGCCTCGTCCACGACCTCGTGCACGAGACGGAGGGCTCCGTCGGCGCCGAGCATGGCGTCGGCCGCGCCAAGGTGGATGATCTCGAACGCTACGGCGACGCCGGCCTCCTCGCCGCCATGCGCGCGCTGAAGGCCGCGCTCGACCCGGCGGGGATCATGAACCCCGGCGCCGTCCTCCGCTGATCACGCCGCGAGCCGCTTCCGCGCCGCGTTCGCCGCCGCGGCGAGGGGGGAGGCGCGGTCGAGCTTCGTGAGCGCGGCGGCGTAGGCCGCGCGCGCCGCCGCCTGCAGCCGGCGCAGCGTCTCCGGCGGCCCGCCGGCCCGCGCCTCCGCCTCCAGCGCCCGGCCGAGCGCGAGTTGCAGCTCGACCCATCGCGGCGCGCCCGCCGCCTCCCCCTGCAGCGCCTTGCGGCAGAGCGCAGCCGCCTCGGAGGCGGCCCGCGCCGCGCTCGGCCCGGCGGAAAAGCGCGCCTCGGCCGTCAGCGCGCCGACAAGGGTGAAATGCGCCGCCGCCCAGGCCTCCGGCTCCCGCTCCCGCGTCCGCGCGGCGAGGGCGGCGCGGGCCGAGGCGGCGGCCTCCGCGGCGAGCCCCGCCGCCTGCTCCTTCGGCGCGAACTCCGCCAGCTCCGCCAGCGCCCGCGCGAGGTTGCAGCGGATCGCGGCGCGGCGATGTTCCTCCGCGCCGTCCTCCTTGCCCAGCGCGTCGAGCGCGTCGCGATAGGCGGCGACGGCTTTCACCAGCATCGCCGCCCCCCCGCCCGCAGCCGCCTGCGCGCGGAACGTGTTGCCGAGATTGTTGCGCGCCGCGGCCCAGTGCGCCGGCGTCGCCTCCCGGCTGTAGACGCCGAGCGCGGCCTCCTCCGCCTGCTCCGCCTCCTGCAACATCCGCGCACGCGCCGGCCCCGGCGCCGCCATCGCCGCCGCGCCGAGGGCGAGGCCGAGCTGCGCCTGCGCCTGCGCCCAGTCCGCCGGCTTCGACCGCCGCGCGCGGGCCGAGAGCGCGGCGCGGTAGGCCGCCGCCGCCTCCACATGCAGCGCCGCCGCGTCCTTCCCGCGCTTCCGCCGCGCGAGATTGCCGAGCGCCGTGGCGAGGTTGCTGTTCGTCGTCGCCCGCCTTCCGGGATGCGCCCGCTCGGTGAAGACTTCGAGCGCGGCGCGATAGAGCGAGACCGCCTCGTCCAGCAGCGCGACGCTCGCCTCATGCGGATGCATGATGGCGAGGTCGTGCAGCGCATTGGCGAGGTTGTTGCGCGTCGTCGCCCATTTTTCGGGCCGCCGGTCCTTCCGCCAGTAGTCGAGGTTGCGGCGCAGGAAGGGTCCGGCGGCGGCGATGGCGTCGGTCCCGAAGATGCGCCCGTGCCGGTGCAGCGCGGCGGCGAAGGCGTGCCGGAGGTCTGCAGCCGCGTCGGGCACGAAGGGGTCGAGGAAGCCGGCGGCGGATTCGGCGAGCGTCGCCGCAAGCCCCGGCGCCCCGGACATGAGCGCGACCTCCCCCCGCTCCCGCCGCAACTCGATCCGCGCCGGCCCGCGGCCGACTTCCGCCTCGGCGGCGGAGAGGCGGGCCTCCGCCTCCGCGAAGTCGCCCCGGTCGATCGCCGCCTGCGCCGTCGCCGCGAAGGGCCGGAGGTCCGGCCGGTTCCGGACGATCCCGGCGAGCCGCGCGCGGGAGGCGCGCCATTCCAGCGTCTTGAGGCGGATCGCGGCCTCACGCACGTCCCGCTCCCGGCTGTCGAGCGTCCGGAGCGAGGCCTCCAGCATCTGCCGCGGCGGGGCCGCGCCCTGCGGCTCCGCCTCCGCCCCCGGCAGGTCGGAAGGCGCGAGGCCGAGCGCATGGCGGATCGCCTCGACGACCCTCGGCGCAGGGGCGGAAACGAGCCCGTCCTCGATCTCCGCCACCCGCCGCGCGGCGCCGGCCGCGCCGAAGGCGATCGCCGCCAGTTCGGGCCGGGAAAGGCCGCGCTCGCGACGCCGGGCCTTCACCAGCTCGCCGAACTCGCGGCCGAAGCCTTGAGGTTGCCGCATCGAAACCCCCACACACGCCTACGCACGCACACACGAACACATCTGCGAATCTCTCACGATCCGCCCGTTTGGCCAGCGAAAACCGTTTCGGATTCGCCTCGAATGCCGCGGGCGTCAGCCCCGGCGGGCGAGCCGCTCCGCCAGCCGCCCGCGCGGCGCGGGCAGGGCGCCGGCGCCGACCCAGCGTTCGAGGAAGAAGCCGCTGAGCGCGAGCCCCTCCGCGAGCCCGCCCCCGTTCGCGCCCCCGTTCGCGTCCCCGGCCGCGCCGCCGAGAAAGCCCGGCAGCGGCAGGAGCCGCCCGCCCCAGGGCTCCGCCGCCTCACGGCTCACCGCGCGCCCGCTCTTCGGGGAGACATGGGTGAGGTCCTCCCGCGCGCCCGTCACGGCGCAGGCCGAGAGGTCGAGCGGCCAGCCCAGCTCCGAAAGCAGCATGAGCTCCCAGGCGACATAGGCCTCCGGCCAGTCCGGAGCGACGCCGAGCGAGTCGAGCAGCGAAACCGTCGCCGCATGGAGGGCGGGGCAGGGCTCCCGCTCCGGCAGGAACGCGGTCAGGAGGGCGGCGACCGCGGCCATCGCCGCCAGCGCGTCCCCGTCCGCCATCAGCGCCCCGGCGCGGGAGCGCAAAGGCTCCGCCCGGAACGCGCCGAGATGCTCGCCGAGCCGCGCGCGCCATTCGAGGCTCACGTCCGAGCCCGGCTGAAGGAGCGGCGCCATCTTCCGCGAGGCGCCGCCGCGCACGATCCCCGCATGGCGCCCGTGCGCCGCCGTCAGCGCCTCGAGGATCAGCGCATCCTCCCCGTGCCGCCGGGCGGAGAGGATCACGCCTTCGTCGCGCCATTCCA
>JAUHWJ010000248.1 GCA_030424705.1 Alphaproteobacteria bacterium
CCGGCGCGACGAGGTCAGAGCCGCGCCGCCTCCCGCAGTATTTCCCCGCGCATCCGCTCAAGGGTCTGGGAGTGCTCGGGGTCGCGCGTCTCCCGGATTGCGTCCTCGAACACCTCCGCCATGGCGCGCTCGCCCGACTTGATGCGGGGAAGCATGTCCGAATCGACGTCCGAGACGAGGTCCCACGCCATCACGATGGTCCGGTGCACGGTGGACATGAACCCGCCGTCGGCGTCGGGCTTCCGCCCGGCCCGAACCAGTGCGTCCGCGAGCTCGGCCGCATGCCGGCGGTGCATGTCATGGAGCCGCCGGGCGGCGGCGGCGAGGTCCGGCTTCGTGCGGTCGAGGATTTCGTCGAACCCGTTCGCGGCAGCCACGCTGCGCCGGTGAACGGTCGCGAAGGCGTCGAGGGTCTCGTCGGAGGGGATGATCAGTTCGGCTGACATGCGGTTCTCCATCCTGGCCGGCGGCCCTTCGCGCGCCGGTCATTGAGGAGAACGTCATTGAAGGCGTCCCGTTCCCTGCGGAACGAAGGCTTCAGCCGCGGACCGGGTTCAGAAGAGGTTGCGGAAGGTCGAGCGCGTATCGATCTGCGCGCTCACCGCCGCGACGAGGTCGAGACCCTCCGGCGTCGGCGCGCCGGCCTCGTCCAGCCAGTGGCGCGCACGCGCGGCGCTGAGCGCGTCGGCTTCGTCCGCGCCGCCGGTGATGAAATGGGCGAGGCTGAGGATTTTCCGCTGGGCCTGCTCGGCATGCTGTCTCGGCATTTCGGTCTCCCTCTTGCGGAGGAGGAAGATGGAGCGCCGCGCCGTCCGGTCAAATCGCCGCGCTCATTCCGCCGGCGTCTTCTCCGCGCGGCCAGCGCCCCCGCTCCGCGCCTCGACGAGCCGGTCGTAGTCCGGGTGGATCGTGCCGCAGAGCCGGTCCCAGATGGAGAAGAAGTTGGCGTAGTTGTAGCCGAACTTCTCGTGATGCTGGTCATGGAAGGTGACGCAGACCATGGGCGAGGGGAAGCGCGTCGTCCGGTCCGCGAAATGCTCGAAGCCGGAATGGCCGATCTGGCCGTTCACATGGTCCCAGAGCCGGTGGAGGACGAGCGCGAGCGGAGGGATCGGCAGAAGGACCGGCGCGATCAGGTAATAGGACTGCATCGCGAAGGCGTCGGGCAGGGAGTCCGAGTAGTTCGACCATACGGTCGGCGCGACGGAGCGGTGATGCCAGAGGTGATGCCGGTAGAGCGGACCCCAGTGCATCAGCCGGTGGCCCCAGTAGAACCAGGCGTCGTAGAGCACGACCGAGAGCGCGAACATCCCCGCGAGGCTCCAGACCGAGAGATCGAGCGGGGGCCAGAGTGTCCAGCCCATCCATTGCAGCCAGAGCCCGCCGGCGAGGCAGCCGCAGGTTACGACGAGGGACTTGAGGGACTGGACGATCTCGACCCGCGCCCTGTCCTCCCCCCGCCGATGTTTCTGGATGCGTCGCTCCGGCCGGCGCGCATTGATCCGGATGAGGAGCCACCCCTGCCCGAAATAGAGCGCCACCGTGGCGGCGTAGACCGCGGCCCAGAGCCCGAGAAGAACGCCGAGCTCCGCCACCGCGCTATTCCGCCGGCGCCGGCGGGGCCGTGGCCTCGCGCGCCTTCACCAGCCGGTCGTAATCCGGGTGGAGCGTGCCGTGCAGCCGGTCCCAGATCGAGGTGAAGTTGCCGTAATTCCAGCTGTAAAGCTCGTGATGCTGGTCGTGATAGGTGGTGCAGACGAGCGGGGAGGGCGCGCGCGTGCTCCGGTCCGCGAAGAACTCGTAGCCGCAATGGCCGAGCTGGCCGTTGAAATGGTCGTATAGCCGGTGGGCGACCAGCGCGAGCGGCGGGATCGGCAGGAAGACAACCGCCCAGATCATCCAGCTCTGGATCATCAGCGTCTCCACCGGGCTCTGGCTGTCGGTGGACCAGACGGTGGGCGCCCGGCTCTGATGGTGCCAGCGGTGGAAGCGGACGAAGCGCTTCGTGTGCAGCAGCCGGTGCGCCCAGTAATAGTAGAGATCATAACCGACGATCAGAATGGCCGCGCCGATGGCGACGCCGAGCCAGCCCTCCATCGGGCTCCAGAGCGTCCAGCCGAAGAGCGAGAGGCAGATCGCCAGCGCCATGCAGAAGCTGGTGATCGCGATGGAGCGGAGGCTCTCCATGATCTCCGCCCGCGCCCGCGCCTCCCCGTCCGCCCGCACCTGGATCTTCCGTTCCGGATGCCGGCGGGCGTAAGCGCGGATTGCGAAGCCGCCGGCGAAATAGAGCGCCGTCGTCGCCGCCCAGATGAGCGCGGTCAGAACGGCGAGATGCGCGGCGAACGCCATGAGGGTCTTCCTTCTCCTGCGCCGCAACATAGCGCGCGCGGCTTTGGGGCGCCACCGCCCCCGGCTTGACTCGCCGTCGCGCCCGGCGCCCCTTCGCGCCTCGGGCGAGAAGGGGGCGGGTTTGGGCGGCGGATCGCGATACGGAACGGCGCTGATCGTCCTGACGGTCGGGCTCCTCTGGGGGCTCAACTGGCCGGCGGTGAAGTTCATGATGACCGAGCTGCCGCCGCTCACCGTGCGGGCGCTGGCCTTCCCCATGGCCGCCTGCCTCCTCGCCCTCGTCGCGCTGGCGCTAGGCCACCGGCTCCTCCCGCCGCGGGAAGAGGTTCCGGCGCTGATCCGCACCGGGCTCCTGAACGTCTTCGCCTTCAACGCGCTGACCTCGATCGGCCAGACGCTGACCGAGGCGTCGAAGGCCGCGATCGTCGCCTATACGATGCCGGCGCTGACCGCCGTGCTCGCCGCAATCTTTCTGAAGGAGCGGCTGACTTCCCGCCGCGTCGCCGCGCTCGGCGTCGGGCTCGCGGGCCTCGCGGCGCTCGGCTGGGGGAGCTACGCGCAGGTCGCGGCGGCGCCTGCCGGGCTTCTCGTCATGCTGCTCGCCGCCTTCTGCTGGGCTCTCGGCAATGTCTCGATGAAGGCGCGGGACTGGGCGCTTTCGCCGCTCGCGCGCACGGTCTGGTTCTTCGTCGTCTCCACCGTGGCGATCTGGCCCGTCGTCCTCGTTCTGGAGGAGCCGTGGACCGTCCCGCTCCCCTCCGCGCCCGTCCTCGCCACGCTGGCCTTCCATGTGCTCGGGCCGATGGTCGTCTCCTACACGCTCTTCGCGGTGCTGGTCGGGCGCCTCCCCGCCTCCGTCGCCGCCATCGCGACGCTGACGGCGCCGGTCGTCGGCGTGCTTTCCTCCATCCTTTTCCTCGGGGAGGCGGCGACGGCGGCGAAGGCCGTCGCGCTCGTCCTCATCGTCGCCTCCATCGCGATGACGCTGGCGCCGCGGCGGGGCGCGTCCTAGCCTCCGCCCATGGCCGACTCGTTCATCCATCTCCGCGTCCACACGATCTATTCGCTGCTCGAAGGCGCGATCCCGGTGAAGGCGCTGCCGAAGCTCTGCGCGGCGGAGGGGATGCCCGCCGTCGCCATCACGGACACGAACAACCTCTTCGGCGCGCTCGAAGCCTCGGAGACGCTGGCGAAGGCAGGGGTGCAGCCGATCATCGGCTGTCAGCTAGACCTCGCATACGGCCCGCCGCCGCAGCCTGGCCAGCGCGCCGCGCCGCCCGCGCCGGTCGTCGTTCTCGCCATGTCGGAGGCGGGGTATCGCAACCTCATGGCGCTCTCCTCCGCCGCCTATCTCGAAGCGGGGGATGCGCCGCATCATGTCACGGTCGAGCGCCTGATCGGGCGGGGCGAGGGGCTGATCCTACTGACCGGCGGGCCGGACGGGCCGCTGGGCCGCCTTGTGCGGGAGCGGCGGGCGGCGGATGCGGGCGCGCTGCTCCGGCGCCTCGCCGAAGCCTTCGGCGACCGGCTCTATGTCGAGCTTCAGCGCCACGGCCAGAACGGCGCCCTCCGCACGCCGGAGGAGGAGGCGACGGAGCGCTGGTTCGTCGAGGAAGCCTATGCGCGGGGCCTCCCCCTCGTCGCGACGAACGACGCGCATTTCCCGGACGAGGGCATGTTCGAAGCGCATGACGCCTTCCTCTGCATCGGCCAGGGCGCCTATGTGAACGAGGAGAAACGCCGCCGGCTGACGCCGGACCATCGCTTCAAGTCCGCCGCCGAGATGACGCAACTCTTCAGCGACCT
The DNA here is from genome assembly GCA_030424705.1 of Alphaproteobacteria bacterium. Classification (GTDB taxonomy): domain Bacteria; phylum Pseudomonadota; class Alphaproteobacteria; order Rhodobacterales; family Rhodobacteraceae; genus Pikeienuella. The sequence goes on from JAUHWJ010000248.1 coordinate 4,159, forward strand.
GCCGGAAGCCGTTGAAAACACGGTGGAGATCGCCCGCCGCTGCCATTGGCGGCCCGTCACCATCGCGCCGATCTTGCCGAAATTCGCCGATGACGAGGTGGAGGAGCTGCGCCGGCAGGCGCGGGAGGGATTGGCGGAAAGGCTGGCGACGGTCGATCCCGTCGCCCCGCCCGAGGACTATGCGAAGCGGCTGGACTATGAACTCGGCGTGATCGAGGGGATGGGGTTCCCCGGCTATTTCCTTATCGTCGCGGACTTCATCAAGTGGGCGAAGGCGCGGGACATTCCCGTGGGCCCCGGCCGCGGTTCGGGCGCGGGCTCGCTCGTCGCCTGGGCGCTCACGATCACGGACCTTGACCCCCTGCGCTACGGCCTCCTCTTCGAGCGGTTCCTGAACCCCGAGCGCGTCTCGATGCCCGACTTCGACATCGACTTCTGCATGGACCGGCGCGAGGAGGTCATCGCCTATGTGCAGGAGCGCTACGGGCGGGACCGGGTGGCGCAGATCATCACCTTCGGCGGCATGATGTCCAAGGCAGCGGTGCGGGACGTGGGGCGTGTGCT